>JAQTYN010000105.1 GCA_028688275.1 Gallionella sp.
CCTAAGCCATCGATTTCAATGTCATTCAGAAAAACTGGTTTGCTCTGGAAATCTGATGGTTTTGCAATTACCGTTTTATTACCTTGCAGATCAATACGTACTACCTGATCCATATCTGCAACATACAGCTGATTATTGAACATATCGATTCCTTTTGGATCATTCAAACCATCAGCTAATGTAGATTTTGAACCGTCAGCATTAATCACAGTCACCTTACCGTCACCGCTCTTGCCAAACTCACCGATTTCCGTAACAAATATACGGCCATCCGGATGGGCAATCGAAGATTCAGGCATTTTCAAACCCGTTACAGTGCCGAATGCTGTAGCAGTAGCTGGTGCTTTAGCGTCTTCGCCATAACTAACGCGGTAAATCACGCCGTTGTAGTCATCAGATACCAGCAATGAGCCATCCGGCAATTGCAGCACATCCGTTGGGCGTCCCCAGATTTCGCCATTATTCAACCAGCCATCAATGAACACCTCAGTTCCAGTCACGCGATGCTGGGCGTCGAATTTCAACTTCATCAGTTGATAACCAACAGGCTTGCTGCGATTCCATGACCCATGTTGGGCGACAATTGCGCTACCTTGGTATTCAGCAGGAAACTGCGTACCGCTGTAGAATTTGAAACCCAGGTTGGCGCTATGCGCCTGAAACTCAGCTGCCGGAAAAACGACATTCTTTGGTGGTGTTTTATCTTTCAACTGCGGGGAACGAGCGTCACCACCCGCATAATAAGGGAAGCCGAAGTGCTGGCCTGCTTTGACCGCTGCGTTTAATTCGTCATGCGGGATATCGTCGCCCATCATGTCGCCGCCGTTATCGGTGAAATAGACCACATTGGTGTCTGGCTGAAAGTCGACACCTACCGAGTTGCGAACACCTTTTGCAAAGGTTTCTACGTTACTGCCATCCGGATCCATTCTGATGATAGAACCTTCAATCCCTTTTGTTTCACAAATATTGCAAGGCGCACCCACTGTTACATATAGCTTGTTATCCGGACCGAAAGCGATATATCGCCAGCCATGGTGAGCCTTATTCGGCAGCTTGTCATAGATGACTTCGCGCATTTGCTTGAATGGCAGTGTCAAATCAAAATCTGGCGCAGCATAACGTGTAATACGGTTCTGTTCTGCCACGTACAGGTTACCCTTGTACATCGCCACACCATTACCAATGTTCAAATCGTCTAATATGGTAATTACTTGATCTGCTTTGTGATCTTTGTTCTTATCAACGACTGCATAGACCTTATTGCCACGCGTGCCGACATATATGTTTCCATTGGTGCCTAATGCCATTTGGCGTGCATCTGGTACATCCGCATAAACTTCGATTTTAAAACCTGCAGGGACGTTTAATTTACTTAAATTCGCCTGGGCATCTGCTGCTTCAGCATAAGTATTTAGCGATACCGCACTAAATGCTGTTCCCAGCATGAATGCAAGTAGGTTTAATTGCACTTTCATATTTACTCCTTGTTATCGAAACGAGACCAAGGCTAGTTTACTGAGGCAATGAGATTTTTTGAATACATAAAACTCCTTATTTATTGCCTAAAACTATTTATAAATATGAATTTATAGTTGATATAATATAGTTTTGTAACCTAAATATATAATTTTTATGACTAAGATGAACTGCTGGCAGGAGTCCGATCAAAGCGACATATGCGACCTCCTTAAGCGTTTGGCGCCGACTGAAGGCTTTACTCTCACCCCTTTAGAAGGTGTGAAGCTCATGCGCTGGAACCGCTCTTTGCCGCGCAGTCCGGTTTTATATGAACCAAGCATCGTGGTGATTTGCTCAGGTCGTAAAATTGGTTATTTAGGTCAAGAAGTTTTTCATTACAACCCGCAGCATTTTTTGGTGCTGTCAGTTCCACTGCCATTTGAAAGCGAAACCATCGCCAGTGAAGAGGAACCTTTAATGGGTATTTCGATTCGCATTAATATACCCATTCTCTCCGAACTGATCTTGATGCTTGACCAAGGGTCTTCCCATTCTGAGCTTGGAACCCATGGGATGGTATCCACCCCATTGGATGCCAAGCTTTCCAATACAGTTCTAAGACTGTTGCAAGCATTAACTTCGGCTAACGATACGGATATTCTTGGGCATTCAATCTTGCGGGAAATTCATTATCGGGTTTTAACCAGCAATCAAGGTGAAGCTATTCGCGCATTACTAAGCCAGCAAAATCACCTGGGTAAAATCAGTAAGGCCTTGCGAAGGATACATTCCGATTTTGCAGATGATCTTAACGTCGCGAAACTGGCTGATGAAACCGGGATGAGTTTGGCTGCCTTTCACGCCAGTTTTAAAGCCGTGACTGCAACATCCCCAATACAATATCTGAAAACAACGCGGTTACACAAAGCCAGATTACTCATGTTTCAAGACGGTACTTCAGCAGCGCATGCTTCCGCTAAAGTTGGCTATGAGAGTCCTTCACAATTTAGCCGTGAATTTAAACGACTGTTTGGTAAAACCCCAATGGAAGATATGGCCGCTATGCGAGAATCACTCATCACATTACCCTTCGACCCAGCTTCTAAATATGTAACCGTTCAGCCGTAAAGAGGAGCTTTGTCCCGTATTCTGCTTAATCCGCTTAGTGTCTTTTTATAAATTAGGAATAATTCGTTGAATTGTTGCCAACTAAAATAATGCAATTGATAATGGCGTCTGAGTAATCACTTAACTTTTTGCGGTAGCTTTTAACACCGCGTTTAAAACCCCTGGATACTTCTGCTCAATTTCCTCAAGTCTCAAAGAGTTCATGTGTTCTGTCCCTTCTATCAACGTTTCAACAAGCCCTGCGCTTCGAAGGATTTTGAAATGATGCGACATACTAGATTTTGGACGATTCAGGTCAATTTCCCCGCAAGTCATCTTTCTACCCGCTTTCGCAAGTAAAGTAACAATCTCTAGGCGAGTCGGATCTGCCAGCGCATACATGATGTCCGTCAATTCGACTTGGTCTATGGTGGGATGTTTGATTTGCCTCATATGATCAATTTACCACATCTCTTGATAATATTCTATAGTTCTATTATATTCGAACAATGATACAATGGCATTTATAGTTTCCACTTAATCATCTCTGAATATCAATAAAGGATCACCATGACAGATTTATTTTCATCCTATCAATTGAAGGATGTCACATTAAAAAATAGAATCGCTATCCCACCCATGTGCCAATACATGGCAGAAGATGGCTTAGTGAATGACTGGCATAAAGTACATTATACGAGCCTAGCGCGTGGCGGTAGTGGACTGGTCATTGTGGAAGCAACTGCGGTGGCGCCAGAAGGACGTATCACACCAAACTGTTTAGGAATTTGGAATGATGATCAAGCGGATCAGCTGCGCGAAATTGCATCAGCAATCAAAGCCGCAGGTGCCATTCCAGGGATTCAGATTGCACATGCCGGTCGTAAGGCTAGTGCCAATATTCCATGGGAAGGCGATGACCATATACCGGCAACAGATGCACGTGCATGGCAAACTATCGCGCCGTCTGCAATAGCGTTTGGTGGTGATCTGCCACGTGTGCCTACTGAGATGACAATTGCTGATATCAAACGGGTACAAAATGATTTTGTTGTAGCAGCTCAGCGTGCGCTTGACGCAGGATTTGAATGGCTTGAACTCCATCTTGCACATGGATATCTGGGTCAGAGTTTTTTCTCACCTCATTCAAATCATAGAACGGATGAATATGGTGGAAACTATGAAAACAGAGCTAGATTCAGTCGAGAAACGCTTTCGGCTGTGAGGAAAGTTTGGCCAGATAATTTGCCGTTAACCGCTCGATTTGGTGTTCTGGAGTTTGATGGCAAAGATGAAGAGACATTGAGCGAGTCGATTCAATTGGTTAATGACTGGCAGCAACTTGGGCTGGATATGCTAAGTGTAAGCGTTGGATTCACTATTCCAGAAACCAATATTCCATGGGGACCAGCATTCATGGCCCCTATTGCCGAACGTGTCCGCAATGAAGCTAAGATACCTGTTTCATCTGCATGGGGCTTTGGTACACCTAAGCTTGCCGATCAAGCTGTGCGTAAAGAACAGTTAGATTTGGTGATGATAGGACGGGCTCACTTGGAGAACCCTAATTGGTCATATCAAGCAGCAAAAGAATTAGGCAAGGAAAGTCCGGCTTGGATTCTTCCGCCACCATATGCTCATTGGTTATCCAGATATAAAATCCCAACAGCGGACTAAGCGAATAAACTTAATTGGGTTGGGTGCAGTAAAGTATCATATTGCACTCAAGTGTCCGCTTTGGGCC
>JAQTYN010000058.1 GCA_028688275.1 Gallionella sp.
AAGCAGCCGCGACCGATCACATGCAGAAATTGGAACAAACTCCCGAACGAGTCAAAAGCTACTTTCAGGATATTCACGTAAAATATGCCGCATAAAAACTTCAAACTTCACCTGGCCGAATCAATAAAGTGGCGCATGGTAGATAAATTTTGAATTGAGAATTGCTGTTCTGTGTCGTAGCGCACAGAGCACGATGCACAAAGGGGGTATTGTCAGTCTGATTTCACATTTATAAAGGAAATGATCGTGCGCACAATCTTGAGTCTGGATGCTTTGGCGGGGTGGGTTGATTCTGCTGGTGTGTTTCCTGAAAAAGGGCGGGGGGCATTTTAAGTGAACGCATCCATTCGCAAGAAAAGTATACGTGCCGAAAGACGGGTTTTTGAAACGATTTCTGTATTGTTCGTGCTTTCACTGGCGCAGACGGCTATGGCGGCAACGGCTCCTGCGCTGGGGGCGGCGGGCGGCTTTGCGGTGTTGGGCGCGACCACGGTGAGCAATGTGGGGGGGAGTCTTATCTCAGGTGATCTGGGTAACTCGCCAGGCATCACCATCACAGGCTTCCCACCTGGTGTCGTGAACGGAACCATACGCGCCAATGATGCGACTGCCGCTCAGGCTCAGATCGACGCGACCGCCGCATACAATGCGCTGGTTGCGCAGGCGTGCACGTCAGGCCCGCTGGGCGCGACTGATTTGGCGGGCGCGACACTGATCCCAGGCATCTATTGTTATTCGTCTACACTGCAAAACAGTGGATTACTCACGCTGGATGCGCAGGGCAATAACAATGCAGTCTGGATTTTCAAGGCTGGCAGCACGTTTACGACCCTGACGGGCGGGGCGGTCTCCTTAATCAATGGGGGACAGGTTCGCAACGTATTCTGGCAGGTGGGCAGTTCGGCGACGCTGGGTGCGAATACTCAGACCACAGGTAGCATACTCGCGCTCACCAGCATTACATTGAATACGGGTGCTGCGGTTACGGGTAGAGCCCTCGCTTTGACGGGTGCTGTGACACTCGATACCAATACCGTGACGCTCCCCCCCTTTCTCACGTCTACCAAATCGGTGGCAGTGTTTTCTGATCCTGTCAACGGCACAGCCACGCCCAAGGCTATTCCTGGCTCGGAAATCGTGTATTCCATCGCTGTGACGAATAGCGACTATGGGGCTGTGGACAATAATACAACGGTGGTCACAGACATCATTCCCGTCAATATAAGTCTGTGCGTCTCGACGCTATGCAGCAATCCCCCCGTTATCTTTAGCTGCGGCGCGGTTTGCGGTCTGACCTACACCTATGCCACTAATGTCACTTACTCCAATCAGTTGGGCGGCGGCGCGCCTTATACCTATACGGCGGTAGCTGATGCGGCGGGTTATGATGCTAATGTGACGGGTGTAAAAATCAACCCCACAGGCGTTTTTAGCGGAATAGCGGGTGGTGTGAATGCCTCGTTTAGCTTGGCTTTGAAGATGAAGGTCAAATAGCCAACAAACTTTTATGGGGAAGTGATATGCGGGAAGAGAGCAGGGTAAAATTCCCTGCTTTTTCCAGAGTGGACTTTTGTCTGTAGGCGTATATACAAATCACGCTGTTGTGGCATGAGCGATCAGCGCATCGTTTCTTGGGTATTTGACATGAGATTATGGTTCGACAATTCCTTGGGTATTTACATCTTCTGCTTTTTCCTCTGCCAGCCCTATCGTCGCCTCGTCATACCATTCTTTTTGGTGAATGATTCTCGCCACAAAATTTGTATCTGATTTTTCATATCGCTTATGAAAAATCAGATACCCGCTTGCACCGAAATCAACGACTACTTTTCGGATATTTGATCTATCTGGCACAGGTGTCCCAATAGTCGGGTGCGATTGGAGTTGTTTGAGTGCCTTGACTATTGCAAGCGAGCTATTGTCCGCAGCATTGAAATCATACCTCACCAGAAAATCATAAAGACGCTTGGCATCAAGCACCGCACTGTCAGAGAGTTTTATGTGTGACATACTGGCAATTGAGCGTTACGATCTAACTTTACTGCCTCCGTCCAGCCGATGAATTCATCGAGCGTGATATGCAGCCCTGTCGCCTCAAAGAGCGCAACGGAGTCATCCACACTTTGCAAAATAGCTTGTTGGGCTTCCTCCGCTTTGAGATAGCGTTCAATAGCCTCCTTCACCAGGTAGTGCGATGTGCGCTTCTTGGTGATCGCAAGAGACTTGAGACGGTCACGATAGGAGGCATCGAGCTTGATCGTCACGGTCGCCGTGCGTGGTTTTTCGAGTGTACTAGGCATGGTGTCACCTTTTAAGTAATAGGTGACACCATTGTATGACAACACCTCGGTAAGTCAAGCCGACTTGTGGGGCAGTGTACCCATTGCGAACGCACGGAACTCAATGGTTATCCACTATCCGCATCGGGTGTTAATCGTCGCTCTCTTTCCAGTACGGATGCCGTGGCCAGATTCAGAAAATCCAAGATATACGGATCACGCCAATACTGTTTGCATCGGTTTGCAATGCAGCAGGTTGCGTAGATTTCTTACATCAAAACCATTGCCAAATTCAGCGGTGGGGTTCTCTGTCAGTTGCTTTAGGAAACGCTGATTAAATCCGTTTGCCCTGAGCCGTGAGCTTGTCGAACGGTCGAAGAGTTGGTTTAACTCGCTGATTTTATTAAATATTCCGTTCATGGTTCGATAGACCCTCCACGAACGGAAGATTTAATCAGCGTCTCCCTAACTTTTACATGGACGGTGGTACTTATGCTCGTATCCTGTGAGCTAAAAACTGCTAACGTAAAGCTAACCAGCGCGCACCGCTTTTGCGCGCGTCCGTGTTGAGCGAAAGGTTATGTCATTGGTTGTTAATTTTCTGAACATGCGCATCTATGCTCTCAGACAAATGCTGGCATTGTGTAACCAGCTCATTGACGCTCGCCACCGACACTGAAACTTGATTGCCTTCCTTGTCATATCCTGCCCTGTGAGCACAATCATGCCTTAGACGCACTGCCTTGAATAGCCATGCAATTTCTCCAAAATCATAACCGAGTACATCTGCATACATTGGCTTTACCTTACGCATGTCGTGAAAAATTATATCCTTCAGATACGCGGCTACTGTCGACTTGATATTGCTATATTGAGCGTAGATCTCGTTGATAGTGAATTTGCGACATCCAAACTCAGGGTCTGTTTCTATTAGCTTTCTCGTCAGGACATCCGAGTTAGTTACGTTGTGTATGAATGTTGCAGACAGGAATTGTTCAAGAGCGGAAACAATATGGACGTGCATCATGACAAGAAGACTGAATTGAATATTCTCATCTACGTCGACTTGGAGGAGTTGCGGTACTTTGGATAAATGCTTGTTGAGCGTTTTAAGCTGCTCGGAGTTCTCAACCTCCCACTCAAGCTCATCCTCTTCAGGGTCATCTAGATCCCATGGCGACAAGCTCACATATGAGCCAGAATTAAGACCAACAATCTTTGACATTATTGCTGGGTCGTTGTCGCCATCGAACCGCACAATGTGACCATACACCAACCCATCATCGCTCTGATCGACGTCGATTTCGTAGCTGATCTGTTCAAGCTCGTCATCGGTGATGCCGAGTAGATCTGCTAACCGCTTGTTCCTCTTGGCTTCGATTTGGTCAAACAACCATTCCTTTGTGCTACTCATTGCGCCTACTCCTAGTGAATGACATAACGTAAAATAGACACCACAATACAACTAAGGAAACGCTGATTAAATCTTCCGTTCGTGGTGAGCTTGTCGAACCATGAATGGAAGATTTAATGAAATCAATACATTAAATTCGTTCACCCTTCGACAAGCTCAGGGCGAACGGATTTAATCAGCTCCTCCCTAAATCTATTAGCTGGACAGGTGGAGAATTGGTTTTTCATAAAAACGTGTTTTATATCAACGATGAGTGCGACTTTAGCACACCTTTATTTTTAATAATGAAAATCTAAAACACACCTGCGATGCTTGGAAATTCTGCTACCTCACATCCGCCCAGACTGCTTGAGCAAGTCGTAGATCGCTTGCGCGTGAAACACTACGCCCGCGCACGGAAAAATCTTATGTGGACTGGAAAACGCTATATGTGGTTTCATAACAAGCTGCATTCCAACGGGCATGCCCGTTTTCCTCATCCTAACCTTCACCCGCTAAGCCTAAGTATCTACATAGGGAGACGCTGATTAAATCTTCCGCTCGTGGTGAGCTTGTCGAACCATGATCGGAAGATTTAATGAAATCAAATAATTAAATCCATTCATCCTTCGACAAGCTCAGGAAGAACGGATTTAATCAGTACATCCATAGCTAGATTTTATTAACAATCATAGTGCTACGATCATAAATACAACACCGTCATTCCCGCGAAGGCGGGAATCTAGTTTGAGTTTGGCGTAATCTTGTCCAGATTAAGGTGTTTGAGGGCTGTGTTTTCACGAAAATAAGGCAAAAAACAATGGATTTCCGCCTTCGCGGGAATGACGGCAAGCTGGAAAAGTTGTGTAGATAGCGATACCCTTGAAGGGGCGGGAGATTGCTCACTTGTGCCACTATGATTCACATAGCACCACAAATATGATTACGACAGCACGATAATTTATAGTCAGACTTACCTATGGACTTCACCATTTCCCTGGTTTCAAGGTTGTTCACGGGTAGGGGAATGAGTACGATCATTGTTCAAATCAAAAGTGTCCTGATCCACTTTGATGCGTAGCGTGATAAACAGACCGCTGGCACGGTAGGCGGAGGCGACGAAGTCGCGATCATTCAGCCCTCGCACGTTGTAGCCCACCGATACCCAGGTGTTTTTCATCAGGTTGTAGCCTATTGATGCGCCCATGCCGTAGTCATGCACTCCAGATTTGACCGAGCGGATCACCGAGCCAAACGCGCTGATGTCCCAGTCAGGTGTCACATCGTAGCGAATCTCCGCGCCTAGCAGGTCAGTAAAGCCCTTGTAATCGGTGCCGTCGATGACATCCCGCACATATTTTGCACCGTATTGCAGCGAGATCTGGGTGCGGCGGTTCGGCATGTAGTTGGCATTGAGGTTGTTCACCAGCTTAGACCCGTTGAGTTGCGAGAGGGGCGTTTGGTTAGACTGGGTGATGTAATCGGCACGGTCAAACCAAACCCATTCGCTGTCATTGGGTCGGTGCGCATAAGACAGGCGAAGATCGCTGTTGCGCGTGGTGCCGACGGTTGCGCCATAGGCATTGCGCAGGGTAAACCCAGCCGCCAGTGCGCGACCATCTTCCAAAGTGCGCTGCATACCCATTTGCAGATTTCTTTGCCAAGCGGCACTGGCATTGCGAACTTCCATGCGACCATTGGCACTCCATAACGTGTCGTGATAGGCCGCACCCGCCGTCGCCGCCGTGTAGTCGCCCGTGATTGTGCCGTAGGCGGGCGGGGCGTTGATGTTTAGCGGCACACCCGTGTTGCGCAGGGTTTGGCTGCGATCAACGCTAAAATCCGTGAGCCATTGCTCATTGATTTGCCAGCGTTGCACCAGTCCCATGTTGCTATACAAGCGTTGGGAGTCGTTGTAGAAATTATTGCCCACTGAGGCGGTCATTTCCGCACCATGCCAAGGCTGGGTGCGTACGCCCGCGCGGGTGGTGTTGGCGGCAATCAGTTCGCCTCGTGCAAATTCCTGCTCGGCAAACAGTTTGGATTGTTCGGTTAATTTATAGTCGGCACCGAACAAGAGGCGATCTGGCATGCTGATGCTACCTGCCGTGCCACTGCCGATTTCGGCGGCTCCCCGTAAGGTGATTTTCTTGTCTGGCAAAGTGTAGGCCGCCCCCGTGATGAGCTGGTTGCTCTGTTTGAGACCGACTGCACTGCGGTCTTGCGACGTGCGTGCGCCGTAGTAGGCGTTAAAATCTGGGCTGAAAATCTGATTCATCCGCCCTTCAACCACACGATTATTGGCATGGGTCGACAAATTTTCCTGCTGGTACGCCTGACCTTCTAATTTTAAAGTTTCAGAGAGTTTAACTCGGCCATTCATCCCCATCTTGCGCGTGCCAATTTCACTACCCGCTTGCTGTCCCAGACCAAATCCTGTTGCCTGTTCACGCACATAAGCCTTCGCATCCCACTGCGCTTCGTGATGTTGCACCTCGCCTAACCAAGCGTTGCCACTGGATGCTGTTCCTGTGCGGTTGCGCTGGGTAGTAGCCGCTTCGGCATGGATGCGGGTGTGTTCATCTAGCTGGTAGGACGCATCCAAGCCCTGTAAATTACCTGTGGCACCGACCGTGCCCTCGCGTATCAAGGTTGCGCCGATTTCGACCGCTTTGACGGGTTTGAAACTGGCGCGTCCGCCGAAAGTGGCCGCCTTATCGGCAGGATCAGCGGATTCATATTCGACCACGATGAAGTTAGGATTAAAGTTGCTGTCCTTTGTCGTGATGGGTTCATGGAATATCAGTGTGCCTAAGGCATAGTCGATGTCGTAATCCAGATAGCGTGTCATCGTGCGCGTGCCGACGATAAGCTGAGATTGGAACCTGTCACGGGATTCAATGCGAATTTTGTCGGAGTTGATGACCAGATTGCCACGCGACAGTTTGTACACCCCAGAGGTGCCGTTGCCAGGAATTTCCTCTTTGCCGTAGGCTTGAGAATTGACGCTGGCGAAAGCGTTATAACCGACCTGCTCGCCCTTGTACACGCTCTTGATGCCGTTCAGGGTGCGGCTATAGCGGGACAATTCGGTAATGCTCAATCCCGTGTCATAGTCGCCGAACATCGCATAAAACTGGCGGCGTTCAAGTTTGAGGTACAGGCGACTGGCGGTGGCGGCATCGAACCTCGCCTGACTACCATCCCCGTACAGCGTGTAGAACTGAGTGGGATCGACGGCTTGTTTGAGCAACTTATTGCCCGTTTTCTTGGTTGTGTCATACGCCATGGTCAGCAGATAATCGCCCCTGATGCGCCCCTTGGCATAGAACGCCAGCTTGTTGCTGTCGAACAATTGTTTTTCGGCATCAGCCGCTTGGAGTGCTTGAAGGTTGCCAGAGAGTATTTTGTGTCCTGCGGTGCCTTCTGCAAAGCCGACCAGTATCCAGTCGCGATCAGAGGCGGCAAGCCAAGCCCGCACTTCCTGATGGCGCAGGTCATTGAATTGAAAAATCAGAATGGCATCCCCCGCTTGCGTGGTGGGTTCCAGCTCTATCAATGCCAAGCCATCATTTCCTATTTCAAAACGCGGATGACCGTTGACAGCACCTGTCAGCGGGTCGCGGGCAATGGCTGTGCTGCGGTTGTAAGAACGATAAGGTTCGTTGAGCTGAAATTCGCCGCTGACACCGCGCCGCACGGGCATGTTATTTTTGTCGAGGAAGCGCACCGCAATCATCGGGCGCGTTTTACCATCTGAGATCAGGCGCGATTTTTCTGGCACAAATTCGACGTGATCGGGTGCCGATGAATAATGAATATGACGCAGCGTGCGACTGATCTCTTGACCTTGTTCATCGCTGATGAGCAACTCAACTGCGTTGTCGCCTTCCTTGATGGGCACGGCGTTCCAGCTGCTCAGCACCACGCTGTGCGCAGGATTCATCAAGGTACCTTCGAATAACAGCGGACTCACCGTTTCGCCGTTCACCGTCAAGGTCAGTTGGTGTTTGGGATCGTGTTTGACGGCGACCTTCATCGCGGGCAGATTAGGATGGAAATTCTCCTGAGGATGCAGCCACTCGTTGCCAGGTAAAGCGGTCGATAACCATAGCTCGTCATAGGGCAAGACTTCAATCAATCGATCAGGGTTATTTTCGTCGTGCGTTTCTGTGCCCATCGCCACTTTTGCAGGATCAGGAGCAAGTTCTGAACTCGCTTTTCTTTGTACGAAAAAATCGGCGCGCCATAAAGTGCCGCCACGCAGATTGACGAATTGCGCATAGTTGTTGCCTGAAACACGACTGTTTTTATTGCAGTCAGACACTTCATAGCCTTTGGGTAAAGAATCCAGATCCAGTTGCACGACATGCGTGCCTGGACGCAAGTTGTCGATGTGCCAACGACCTTCTTTATCAGACAAGACATAAGTGCCGTCCTGCAAGGTGATGCGCGCATTGGCGAGTCCCTGCACGCTGTCATCCACTTGATCGCTGCAAGGACCATCAATCACGCGACCAATCAAAATTGCTTGATTACGAAACAAATCCTCACGAACCAGCACACTGGCGCGTGCGGTGTTTGAGGTGATGGTGCCGATGGCGGCAGCAACATTCTCCGCGATGCCCGTGCGGGCACCTGGGGTGACTTCCAATACGTAGCGCAACGTGACCGTCGCGGTCTGTGCAATGTTGAGTGTGAAGGTGAGGGTGCGCGCGTCCGCTGCAATCAAAGGATCGGCAATGGCAACCCCATTTAAGCGTGCCGAACCCCTTTGATAGCGAAAACCTGGCGGCAAATGATCGGCAATCAATGCGCCGATGATCGGCAAGGTGGTGCTATTGTTGGCGATCGTCAGGGTGTAGGGTATAAATTCACCGATGCCGACGACTGCCTTGCCAGCGACTTTTTGAATGGTTATTGAGGAGCTACCAAGATCAACTGGGATGTCGATTCTCAACGAGCTTCCCCAAACAGAAAACGCGCCGCCATATGACCCTCCAGGGTTGGCACCTGGATTCCCTAGTATGGAGGAGGCAACTTTGGGTGTGCCGATGAGTTTGGGTAGATTGATCGCGGGCGTGCTGGATGGAAAAACATAACCCAGAGGCGGCGTGACGACGAGCTTGTAGTTGCCGACTGGCACCAGCGGAAAGTGGTAGCCACCTGCATCCATGGTGGCATCGCATACGGTAGGTGAGCCAGAGATAACGGGTTGGGGCAACACGGTGATCCCGTCGTTGCAATAGACGGTCGCCAACGCGCCTGTGAGTAAGTTGATTTTGCTGATAGTCGCGCCGTTCACGGGTGCGCCAGAGACTGAATCGAACACAATACCATACGGATCTAACAGCCCGCTGCTTGCGCTAACAATATTGGCTCCTGTAGTGCAGTTGGTGTGGTTGTATAGGGAAGCGAGCGTATCGTTGTGACTCGAAACGGTGATCTGCCCGTCATTCGGACGCGCGGCTGTACCAATCGCGGCAAAGACAGAGGGAACTGCCCCTACGAATATCCCCGTGGATATACCTGTCTCAGTCAGTTGTAACACTTCGCTGTCGCCGCTGGCGGTGGTCGCGAGTGTGACGGAGATCTGGTCGGCGGCGGCAGGATTGATGTTAGCGTCATAACTAATCACGCGGATAAAAATAGGCTCATTGCGTGCGTAGGCTGCAATCGAGCGACCCGCAGCATCGTTCATCGGAGACAGTAATAAATTACTTGGCAGTGTGGTCAATATCCCCTGTAAGGTCGGGGCGGCTACAGGACTAAATGGGCCGATGACCTGCCCGCTAGGCGCAAAGCCTGTGGGTTGTACGGCTTCGATTTGGGTGCCGACAGGGGCAAAGGCGGCACCTGCGGGTGGCACATATTGCAGCAATTCAATCTTGATGCCGATTGCGTTACACGCGGCGGTGCTGACTGTTGCCGTGCTGTTGGCCGTAAAATTATTCACGCCGATACTGTACGCGGCGGTCGCCGTGTTAGTGATCGTGCTGTTAGGTGGCGTTGCACCCCAGACGACCGATGACAGCAGACAAAGGCTGGTCATAAGCAACGCTTTTTGGTGGGGGAATTTAGCCCCCATGAAAAAGCGGGCTGCCCTATTCACATAGGGCAACTCACGCTCAATCCCTCCTCCCGCCAGACAAACTTGGCGGGAGGAGGGGCGTGCTTTAGGCAGAAGAGACACGGTTACAGCTCGGTGGCGTTAAAAACAATCGTCACGGTCTCGCCGACGTTAAGCAGACCTGCTGTCAGATGAGCACCGTCGATAGGCAGGATGGTGGCAAAAGTGGCCGTAATTGCTTGACCTGCAATGTCCACGCCATCAGTATCCACTAAGGTTGTAAAGTAACCCACAGTGGTGGCGAGCGTCGCCCCTATCGTCCGTGCAGCACTTGCTGTCACCTTGAATCCTCGTCCCGCAAGGCTCTCAGGTATCCCTGTGGCCGATACGCAATTAGCAGCCGTGCTGGGGACAACTAGATTCGCATCGTGCGCCAACACCAGTGCGGTGAGCGTGTCGCTAATGGTTGTCAGTGTTACGGCCGCAGATCCTGTATTCGCGATGGACACAGACCAGCGAGTGATCGCACCTGGGATGTTTTTCGGAACGAGTATGCCGTTGAATGGATCGCACAACAGTAAGACGGTCTTGGTGACGGTCAACACGCCTGTCACAACTAGATAGGTGTCGTGAGCGGAATGCTTGGCATCTCGCAAGGCATCTTCTGTGCCTGCAATATCCGCAAACACAATATCCACGGTGGCTGGGGTGTCAGCGAGCGTAGTGGGGACAATGACCGCACCTTGTGCGCCTACCGTTGCAACGTAGATGCCATTGACCCCAGTGAAGGTGCCTTGAGCCGTCGCTGTCAGTCCCACCAGTCCCGTATTGGTGTCAACCACTGTGCTAGGGATGTTGCATACCACGTACACCACTTTACTCAGATCAGCTGGCAACTCATCCACGAAGGTGGCAATATCCACGCCAGCTTGGTAACCCACGGTCGCACCGCTTTCAACGAATACGCTACAAGCGGCGGGATCGAAACTGTCGCCTGCGATTGCTGGGGTGGCAGCCAAGCTAAAGTCCAGCGGGCTGTTGGCAAAGTTTGTCACCGTAAATGTGGTCACGGTTGCCAGCTGCCCTGGTACAACGTTGGTCGTGGCACCGCCTGTGACGGTAAGATTGACTTTTTCATCGACTAAGAACTGCGGAGCGGTCGCGGCAATACCCGTCTGGCCTACGCCTGCTACGCTATAGGCAAGCGTCGCCGTATTGATAATGGGGGTGCCAGAGCTGGTACCTGCTGCTAGCGCGCTTTGTGTCACCAATCCAAGTAATGCGCCACCGATTAACAGTGTGGCAATACTAGGTCGTCTGTCATGATTTCTCATGTTGATACTCCTTAAATAAAGGCTAAAAATTAAAATTTCGGGTCGTCCTCGTTCGTCGTACAAGTCAGATCTGGAGGCGGACGAATAAGGGAGCTGTCATGCGTTCCAGCATCAACCAACGTCCCGTGCAACTTGAATAGGGGATGTTCATGGCATTTTGCTATTTGATGATGGCGCGAAAACCGACCTCGCCTGATTGTCCAGGGGTCAGTTCTCCTATGTAATGCCAGCGTATATGCGTGTATTGGGCAGCTTGCGCGGTGTGTTCACGACCATCCGTGTCTCTGAGCTGGAGGTTTTTTGCCAGCGCGAATGTTTTTCCACCATCGACTGAGAAGTCAATCGCACAATCAGTGCCGAATGCACTGCCAGCCTGATAGACTGTATTGACAGGTATGGCATTACTCATGACGATATCGCTCGCCGCTTTTTGACTGACATTTTCAAAGTGGTTGGTGAAAATCACCACCGTGCCAGGAATCGCCTTGTCAGGTGAGGAGCGAACGATGACTTTTTTCCCGTTTTGGATGACCTCCACCGCGACTTCAGCGATGCTGGTGACTTTAATGCCGTCTTCTCCAGCCAGTACGGGGAGGGAAAAGCCGCTCAGTAAGAGCAGCAGGTTGGCGGTGAGGATTAAACGAAAAATATACATGGAAAACTCCTTAGGTCAGTTGATGGTTGCGCGAAAAGTGATGACGAAATTAGCTGGAGGGGCAACGTTTCCCAGCGAAATAACAAGGGTTTGGCTGGCGGTGATGAACTGTGCGTTATCCGCATCCGCCGCATCCGTTTTGGCGATGTTGTCCACGATGATGCTGCCTGGCAGGTAAGTGATATTGGCTGGAAGCGGGTCGGTAATCACAATGTTGTTCGCAGTGCCTGTTCCAGCGAGTGTTGCGACAATCTGGTAGGTCATCACCGCACTTGGCATCAGTGTCGCTGACCCCATAGGATCAAGTACGTTAACCACTGACTTAATCAGTGTTAAACCCGCGCCGCTATTGAGATAGGCGGCATACGCCGAATGTTTTGCATCGCGCGCGATGTCGCCTGACGCAACACCTGCGGCATCTGCAAAGACGAAATCGACAGCGGCGGTATCAGGCCCCAACGTGGCCACTAAGGCGGTCATCGTGGCGGGAGCTGTCGCCGTGGCGGTTAAACTGACCACCGACTGCTGATTGCTCAGTACCGTTGTCGGGATGTCACTCACGACAAAGACCTTCTGGGATGCATCTGCGGCAAGCGTGGTAATTGAGGTGGCAATATCTATCAGGGGGTCATAGATGCCATTGTTGTTGGTGTCTGCATAAGCGACCAAGCCAGTCGCGCTGAAGTCGTTGGTTGAAAATGGCGGGGCACCTGCTGGATTTGCCAAGGCTAAGGCAGCAGTCAGATTAAAGCCTTGTTGCGCATTGCCCAAATTTGTGACCAAAAAAGTCGTGACGGCGCGAGTTTGCCCAGCCCCCACGAAGGTGGCGGAACCTGTTACTTCCACCACGAGCAGGTTTATTTTTTGATCCACCAAAAATGACGCGACGTTACTGGTCGCTGTCGCGGGCAGGAAAGTCGAGGTGGCATAGCTTAAGGTCGCGCTGTTGGAAATAAGGGTTCCAGCAGCCGTGCCTGCCGCCCAGCTCATTTGCGGTATGAGCAGTAACAAGCCAACACACCACCCTATCAGGCGCGTGCGAAAGTTTAATTTTGGATGGCTAGAGGTCATGGGGCAATTTTTATGGGCACGTTTTACGCCATTCAAACCAAATCGAGTGGCGTGGCGGTTTGATAGCAATTCGATGGTTTTTCGATTCGTCGCGCAACAGCACCGTCCCTGAAACGCCTTTGGGAGCGAGTTTCCAGTGTGCGTTTGTTGTTCACGGTCGAATTGCATCAAAAATAAGGCTGAACACCATGTTCACCCTCCCTTGTTTTAAGGCGACACTGATTTATTCGTCATTCCGACGAAGGTCGGAATCCAGTCCATTGATACAAAAGTGTTTTTGCTTCAGCAAAAACCACAAAGCCGAATAAATCAGCACTTCATTAAGTATTGTCTAAGCATCACAGATGTCATTGCTGCTCAGCTTGAGCGCAATCTTTCTGCGCTTTTCGTCCAAAGACTTAACAATGGATGAGTGATTATCGTGAGTGAATGCAAGCCGCGCTGTGCGGTGCCGCACATAACGATAAGCAAGTTGCTGAAAAAACAGTCATCCCGCTAATTTGCTAAAACAGTGGCATAGTGAAACGGGGTGATGTTCCTGCGAGGAATCGAGTTCCAGTCGAAGGACATGGGGGGCGGACAAGAATTACCAATTCTTTGTGCTGAAATGCAGCAAGTACAAGCAGATCAAAGAGTGCTTTGACTAGAGGAAAGATATTGCTCTGATGCGTAAATTACAGCATCGTGGGAAGAATCGCATGAACCAGCTGTTTCAGTTCAAGGCGGAGGCTGGCAACCTAGCAGTTGACGGTGGTGAGGGTGGTTGGATGATCGGTTTTATCGGGTCACGTGACCGCTAACAAGACCTGCGGGACTGATAATTCGGCGTAAACAAAATCACCCCACCGATCAAGGGATGAGGCAAACATGCAACCACCGCCTCGGTCAAAGTTGTGCCTGCGATGTCTAACGTGATGCAACCCATTTTTTACTCCTGAAAAATCAATGTGGTGGTTTTTAAGCTGTTGGCAGGTTACCTATTGCCTTTGTTCCATAAGTAAATGTCAAACACTCGTTCGTGAAACCAATTTTGATTCGCAACGGCTTCAATCTCGGCCTTGGGAGTTCTATTTGCGGCATATAAATGCAATTCGGGTAGTTTTGCGCATACATCTGCAATTTTGGTTTTATGGTGCTTAAATGCTCTTTGCCAAGCATCATAGTACTCAGGGTATTTCCCATCTAATTCGCCAGGTTCTATCTCTAAAGCGTTCCTTGCTTGAGAGTCGTAGATGACAATGGGTTCTTTTACTTTTAACCACAGCAATTTGGTGGTTAACGACAAAACGCTTCTCTTGCCATCACCATATTGGTCTGAAATTTGACGCTCAATTTCCATTACTTTTGTAGTAGGGCAACTGGAAAAATCACTTGATCTGAGCGAATCAATACATTCCAAAACACTTTGGTATCTTTTATGACTTTCGGTTGGTTTGAATGATTCAGTTGTGTGTAAATTTCTGGCTACTTTATAGAATCCTGCTGCATCTTGTAGGGTTGTTAGTTTTTTGTCTTCGTTGCCGTTGCGCAAACCCTCGCAGTATTTGCTATCTTTGATGATCCATTGATTTAAATAGTGCAAAGAACAGAATTCAAAATTTGGCGGGTTAACAATTTTCCTCAAAAAGATGGTTGCAAAAATGACATCCTTTCTTGCTTTGTCAGGCTTGTCGGTGTTTGTGCTGTGCCCTGCCCAAACTTTGGTGAGATGCTTTTTACCCAGCTCAGTGATGATGTTCAATTTTTCAGAAGCGGTTAACTTTGATTTTTGATATTCGTGCGAACCAATATCTAGGAAATCCCTGATGTATATGGGTTTCGCTTGTGGATTTTCCGTGTCGATTATATGGAATCCGTCAATGTGATAGCGTTTTCTCTGATTGCTCATTTTTTACTTCCTCCCAAAATTATTGTTAACGCTGAATCTTTTAGTGCATTTCCAACACCACAAACGCCACGACCATGCTACGTTCGTCGCTGATGGTGAGGTGGTGCGCGCTGATGCCGAGTTGGGCTAAATACAGGCGCAGGGTGTCGTCGAAGTGGAGCATGGGTTTGCCGAGTCCGTCGTGGATCACGCTGATGCGCGTTAGGCTGACGGGGTGGCGCAGTCCGCTGCCGATGGCTTTGGCGAAGGCTTCTTTGGCGGCGAAGCGTTTGGCGAGTAGGCGGGCGGGGTGAGGGTGGTTTTGTAAATCAGGTCGTTCGCGCTCGGTCAGGATTTTTGCCGCGAAGCGTGCGCCGTGTTTTGCCCACAGGGTTTCCATGCGGGCAAGTTCTACGATGTCGGTGCCGATGCCGTAGATCATCGGGTATTCCTTAATTGATTCCTGCCGTTCGTCCTGAGCTTGTCGAAGGATGAATTGCTAGGTTTTGCACAACTTTTAAATCCGTTCCCCTTCGACAAGCTCAGGGCGAACGGATTTAAAAGACAAAAGCGTGCGAATAAATTCGCACCTACGGTTGGGTTGATGGCAATGGTTTGGTTCACGCCAGCAACGCTTTCATTTTCCGCACGGCGGCATCTAAGCCAATAAACAGCGATTCGGCAATGACTGAGTGACCGATGTTTAGCTCGACGATGTGGGGAATGGCGACGATGTCTTGGACGTTGTGGTAATGCAAGCCATGCCCCGCGTTGACGTGCAAGCCTAAGGTATGGGCGTGTTCGGAGGCGGCGCGGATGCGCTCGAGTTCGTGCAGGCGTTCTGATACGCTGTTGGCATCGGCGTATTTGCCTGTGTGTAATTCGATCACGGGCGCGCCTGCGCGTTTGGCTGCGTCAATTTGCTTTTCATTGGCGTCGATAAACAAGGACACGCGAATATCGGCTTCGGCACAGCGGTCGCAGGCGGATTTGACTTGGTCGAAGTAGCGAATCACGTCCAGCCCGCCTTCGGTGGTCAATTCTTCGCGCCGTTCTGGCACGAGGCAGAGATCGTGTGGCTTGGTACGCAAGGCGATTTTCAGCATTTCTTCTGTGACCGCGCATTCCAAATTCATGCGGGTTTGCAACATGTCGCGCAAAATTTCCACATCACGGTCTTGGATGTGGCGGCGATCTTCACGCAAATGCAAGGTAATCGCATCCGCACCCGCTTCTTCGCAAATCAGCGCGGCGCGCACCACGTTGGGATAACGCGCACCGCGTGCTTGGCGCAAGGTGGCGATATGGTCTATGTTTAAGCCGAGTTTCATCATAATTTCTGTAAATCCTTAATCAATTCACGGGTGTGTAAAATCTTGCCACCAAGATGGTGGTTGAGTAATAAGCGCATCAATTGCTTGCTTTGTTGCGCGGTGGTGGGGTCGCTGTATTCATCCGCTGCCATATCCAGCAAGGTTTTGCCCAAAATCGGCAAGCCTTGGCGGTCATGGTGTTGCATGGGTTCTGCGCCATGTTCCGCGAGGTAGCGATAATGTCGGTCAGGCTGAATCGGGTCGCCGTGATTGGCTTCCCGTTCCAGCGGCAGTGCGTAGCCCAATGCTTGCAATAAGTGCTTTTCAAAGCATCGCAAAGTGGCGGCGTGATCGCTTTCGTGCGCCAAGCGGTACAGCGTGGCGCGGTAATCGTCGAATAACGGCGGGTGAGGGTCGTCTTTCGCCAAGAAGTTCAATAGCAATTCGTTCAAATAAAAGCCGCACATCAACGCCGTGCCTTGCAAATACGGCTGCCCACCTTGCCATTCCGCACTGTGCAAGGTGCGCACTTCACCTTTACCAAACCAGCTTAACAATACAGGCTGAAAATTCATCAACACCCCGCGCAACGCCGATTTCGGTCGCCGCGCCCCGCGCGCCACGATAGACAGCCGCCCATGTTCGCGGCTAAACGTGTCAATAATCAGACTGGTTTCGCGGAAGGGATAGCTGTGCAGCACGAAAGCGATTTCGTTTTGCTGTTTATTGTGCCGAATGGCGGTGGTCATCTGGTTGTTCGCTGATTGAGGGGCTTATAAAGGGGAAATCAGTTTGGCACTGGGGAAGTAGGTGGCATAGCGTCGGATATCACGTGTCAGGATGGGATAGCCCGATGTTGCCGCATGTGCGCCAATAAAAAAGTCGCTCAGCACATTGAGTTTGTTGCCGCCGCGCTTCCGATAATGGACAAAGGCTTTTCCTGCGAGAAACAAGGCAGGGCGGGGGATTTCGAGGAGCGAGAGTTGCAAATTTTCTAGCGTCTTATCCAGCAAATCGACCGTGGAAAAAGTTTGTGACAGCTCGGCATAAATCACTCCGTTGATGGCGAGACGATGAATTTTGGCTTGCGTGCGCAGTTGCGTGATTGACCAATCTGCCCAAACGGGGTCATCTTCCAAAACGTCAATCAGTACATTGGTATCGACCAGCAACATCAGTCATCCCCTCGCAACAACGCCATTAACTCGTCCGTGCGCCATTTGATGTCTGCCGTGCCGCGTGCGGCTTCAAAGCGATCTGGGGTGAAGGGGATAGCATCCGCACTGGCTTTGTGGATCACCACTTCGCCCGCCCCGTTGACATCAAACCGCACCGCACACCCCGCCGTCAACCCAATCGCATCGCGGATATGTTTGGGAATGGTAACTTGCCCTTTTCGGGTGAGGGTGGTGTGCATGATGCTTGTCCTTGAGTATGGTCAGTTTGCGGATTGTAATACACCCTCACCTGCTTGTTCTCATCTGAACTCAATGAATGTGCTGAAGTGTCCTCATTTCAGTGCGGCATTCTTGATACAGTGGCGACAAACACCGCCTCAACCACCACAAGCTAAACAGTTCGGACACTAAAACGTGACTATAGGTGAGTAAGGGGTTGTTCAAGTAGAGTCCAAGCATGATGAGTGGCAGATCAAGTCCCCAAGTCACGATACTTTCCATTCGGGCGACGGTGGCGAATGCTTGTCGTGCCTGAAGGAGGGCGCGTTGCAAATTATTAAAAAATCGCAAGGGTAAGGAGAGGGATAATACCAAAATGAGAGGCGACCACCAGCGATCATTTTGTTGCCCATACAATACGTGTCCTAACCAACCACCACTGAAATACAGTGCGATGGACACGACGATCACGAGGGGTAATCCCACGCCAGATAACATTTTGAGTGCGGATAACATGTTCTGCGGCGAACAGCCCGCCAGTTGAAATGCCAGTGAACGCATCAGTGCCACGAGTGGTGCGGAGAGTAGCATCATCAACGCTGTGCCTGAAGTATAAGCACTTAGCCGTGCCAGTTCTGCGGGCGCAAAATACGACGAGGCGAACAATGCCAGTGTGAGTAAGGCAAACAATTGTGCGGACAGTAAACGTTGTGCTTCCCAGCCCACTTTACGCAGAAAATCACGCACCCAAGCGGCTTCGGGTAAACGAAGTTGAAAATCCATTTGCTGATGTAATCTATGTAGCGACCAGCCGCATGTCACCAAGGTGACGATGAGGCCTGCCATATAACTGCCCTTGAATCCCAAGGCTAACGACGCTGTAGAAAAACCCGATTCTGAAGACCTGTTTCAGCGTTGGGTGGATTTTTTTCAAACCAGATCGTTATTTTCATTTTCGGCTTCTTGTTTTTATAACATATTTTCATTGCAAACCA
>JAQTYN010000004.1 GCA_028688275.1 Gallionella sp.
GGTTTGCAATGAAAATATGTTATAAAAACAAGAAGCCGAAAATGAAAATAACGATCTGGTTTGAAAAAAATCCACCCAACGCTGAAACAGGTCTTCAGAATCGGGTTTTTCTACAGCGTCGTTAGGCGAGAGTGAAAGGAGTGAGGCGTATCCAACAAGTTGCCGTATTTCATCGTCTGAAAGAGAGGCGGGGAGTTTCGTGCCTTTTATGGGATTTCCAGGTAACTGTGTTGCCACATCGGACAGAATAAGTTTGCGATACAACGCATGCAAATGTGGAGGTTCAGATTCAATTAAATGAGGGGTGGCAGACATGTGGATCAATCCAAAGCCGCGTTAAAAGCGTTGCGGAATTCCTGTACGGTTGGAAAAGGCAAAAAGAAAATCTCAAAACGTAAATGCTTGCGTTCAAACTTGTCGAACTTGGATTGCAAGGATTTATGAATTCGAGGGCTATCAATTTTGTATTTCTCTCGAAACTCACTGGTTAGCTGACTGATAGGCAACAGCGTTGAGTTTTTATATTCGTCCCAATTGTACCCCACTAAGCACGCATGGTTAATTCTTACTCCTCCGCTGGGGACACCTGAGCCTAACAAATCCTTCACTGCCTCTTGCACTCTGGGATTCGCGTATTTGAAATGCTTAGTGGCTAATTTAAACTCATGCCGACACATATTCTTTTCGTGGAAGGATGCGACACTCTTCAACATGCTTGTTATTGCCGCATCCATGTTCTGATATAACTTCGCTTCACCGAAATACAAATCAACTAGTTGCTCAGATTCGTTCCAACACATATGAATGCCGTCAGAGCCTTTAACTTCATCATTTTTATTGGTTTTTAATTCCATTTTGGCAACGATTTGAGGAACACCCAAAACTGATTCCAACAAAAAATAAAGTAACGCCTCCCCTGCTTCGCCAGTCTGATCTGGATCGTCTTCTGTTGACTCGGGATGAATAAACAGATTTCGCGCTTCTCTGGTGAGTTTTGTTGCGTCTTTGGGCGTAAGCGGGGAGGGTCTGTTTTGGGTAGAAATACAATATTCAATGATGTGTTCGTACAACGTTTCAGCTAAAGCGGAGATCATTGGTTTTCCGTTGCCATCAAATTTAAGATGATGTAAACGGGTAGTGGCAGTAATCCCATTGATTGAATCTGTATGCTTTACAAAGTCGATACATTTGTCATAGCTTTTGCGACAGGCGGACAGAAAGGAATTTAACTCGACGAGTGGGTTTGAGCTTGTCATGCATTCACCTCACACTTAACTGTGACGAGTTGATCTGAGCAAATAAATTAGCGTCAATGCTGAGATCGGCAACTTTTGAGGCGGCGGCAAAACCTAAGTCACTCATCACATTCCTCCGAAAAATAAGCGTAAATTATATTCGCATTTGCGGTACTCACGATGAGTTTTGCGTACCGCTCACCGAGGAGATTTACCCCAACTGCTGCCCATGTTCCCTCGTAGCGAAGAATTGGACTTTGGGCCAGCGTTCTTGCGCCAAGCGCAAATTCACGCCTGTGTCCGCTAAATACGCGTAGTTGCCATCCACATCTTTGGCGAGGCGTGCGCTATTGGCTTTGACGAATTCGTTGAGGTGGTTCGTGTCGGCACAGGTGACCCAGCGTGCGGTATGAATCCCCGCGCGTTCAAACACCGCATCCACGCCGTATTCGGCTTTGAGGCGATGTTCCACCACTTCAAATTGCAATTGTCCGACCGCGCCGATCAGCAAGGCGTTATCGACCAGCGGCGCGAACACTTGCACCGCGCCTTCTTCGCCCAATTGACGCAAGCCCTTTTCTAATTGCTTGGCTTTCATCGGGTCGCGTAAACGGGCGCGGCTGAACAGTTCGGGTGCGAAGTAAGGAATGCCTTTGAAAGTCAGCAATTCGCCTTCAGTCAACACGTCGCCAATTTGCAATTGTCCGTGGTTGTGGATGCCAATGATGTCGCCTGCAAAGGCTTCGTCCAAGCGCGAACGTTCGTTCGCCATAAACGTCACCGCATTCGCCAGCTTCATATCTTTACCCGTGCGGCGATGTTTGACCTTCATGCCAGAGGTATATTGCCCCGAACACACGCGCAAAAAGGCGATGCGGTCGCGGTGGTTGGGGTCCATATTGGCTTGAATTTTAAACACAAATCCCGTGAAGGCAGGTTCGGTGGGTTCAACCATGCGCACATCGGTGGCACGCGGCAACGGGGCGGGAGCCCAATCGACCAAGGCGCGCAGCACTTCGCGCACGCCAAAGTTGTTCACGCCTGAACCAAAAAACACGGGTGATTGTTGTCCCGCCAAAAACTGTTCTAAATCAAACGATGCGCCCGCGCCCATGACCAACTCGGTTTCTTCACGCATGGTTTTCATTTCGCTGGGGCATTGCTGCGCCAATTGCTCAATTTCTGCGCCGCGCAAGGTTTCCACCTCTTGTCCCGCCTTGGCTTCGCCAGGTAAAAAACGCAGCACTTCATCGTTCAATAAGTGATACACGCCTTGGAAACGCTTGCCCATGCCAATTGGCCATGTGACGGGGGCGCAATGGATTTTGAGGACGGATTCGATTTCGTCCAGCACTTCCAATGGTTCGCGCACTTCGCGGTCGAGTTTGTTGATAAAGGTGATGATGGGCGTGTTGCGCAAACGGCACACTTCCAGCAATTTGATGGTTTGTTCTTCCACGCCCTTTGCCGCATCCACCACCATCACCGCAGCATCTACGGCAGTCAACACGCGATAAGTATCTTCCGAAAAATCTTGGTGACCTGGGGTGTCCAGCAGGTTGATGACGCAATCGTCATAAGTGAACTGCATGACCGAGGAAGCCACGGAAATGCCGCGCTGCTTTTCGATTTCCAACCAGTCGGAGGTGGCATGGCGACCACTTTTGCGCGCCTTCACTGTTCCCGCCATCTGAATCGCGCCGCCGAACAGCAGCAACTTCTCGGTCAAGGTGGTTTTACCCGCATCGGGGTGAGAAATAATCGCAAAGGTACGGCGACGTTTCACCTCACGCACCACGCCATCTGTGTGGGTGATTGTGGTTTGTTCTAAAATTTCACTCATTTTTGTCTCTAAATCAGGCAATTAAACGCACAGCAGCCCTGTGCAAAGGGGGCGAATACTACCAGAAATGGGGGCGTACTGATATTGCCTTAGCGCAAGAGCTGTCGGTAGTCGATAAGTTAAACCGCCGACCTCGAAAAGTTCTAGGTTGCAAAGAAAACTACGTAGTATTTTTTTGCGTGGGAATTTGCTACACCTTGCAATAAGCGAATGGTTGTACTTGATACTTGCATGTGCGAGATTAAATCTACATTTCCTTTGATATTGTAGAAAATGGATTCGCCTTGCGTAGTGTCTACTGTAAAAAATCAAGTAATGACGTGGGTTGAGGATAAATTAAGGCGTTTGTACGCGTGGGTTCGTGCCGATTTTTGTTGGTAATGTGTAGATGAAAGTAATGATGAACAGTCAGCCCGCGATCATTGCCTACTTTGATAAAGCTAGGCTATGTCGCGGCGGTACTTTACACGTATCTGAGTGGCTGAAGCTGTAAACGGCTGCGCGAGTTGTGGGACTAAACACCTACTCAATCAACGATTCGTTTTAATCGTGTCTTTACTTATTGCGCGAGGTGATGACTTATTTAATAACTGCTTTTGCTAAGCTTGGGTCAATTAAGTCGTCGATTACTTTATTCAAATCGGTTTCAGATTTCACCAAACCTTCAGCCAATAACAAAGGGGCTGCCGCACGCAAGGCACTTTGATGTTCTTTGCCAATGCGTGGGTTGGATAAATCGGTGCGCTCAAGTTGTAATTGCGCTGAGTTCAGCGGTACATTGGACTCTTCGGATTGTAATTTGGCGGCTTCAGCAGGATGGGCAATGATCCATTTGCGTGCTTTTTCATAAGCCTTGATGACGCTACGAACATGTTGCGGATACTGCTTGGCAAATTGTTCGTTGACACACAGGAATCCCGTGCTAATAAAATTGATATTGCGATATAGCAACTTTGAACCCATTTGCAATTGGCTGTCTGCCATATGCGGATCCAGTCCCATCCACGCATCCACCCGCCCTTGTTCCATTGCAATTCGCCCTTCTGCATGGGGAATATTTACAATTTCTACTTCAGATCTTTTTACGCCAAATTGGCGCAAACTTTGCAATAAGAAGAAATAAGCATCCGTGCCTTTCGTGACGGCAATTTTTTTACCTCGCAAATCTTGCACCCGCTGAATCGTGCTATTTTTACTCACGACCAAAGCGACCCACTCAGGACGTGAAAACACATAAATGGCTTTAATAGCATGCCCCTCGGAACGCGAAACCAATGCTGAAAGCCCAGCTGCACTCCCAAAATTTGAACTGCCACTGCTCAAATAGTCCAATGCTCGATTGCTGCCCGCGCTGAACATCCACGCCACGCGAATACCCGAAGATTTAAATTCTTCTTCTAACCAGCCAAAGTGCTTTAATACTAAACTGCTGGGGGAATAATAAGCATAGTCCAGACGTATTTCTCGTGGCTCTGCTGCCAGTGCGGGGGCTGCAATCCATATCGTGGCAAGCCATAAAATCCATTGTGATTTGAGTAAGTTAAAGCGTTTCATGTGCTGCTTTCTTTATTGAGGTTAAAAATGTCAGAAACTTTTTTTGACCGTGGATATGACAGATTTGTACTGTTATGCGTGAATAAGGCTTTTTTCGCCCTATCGGGCGATGCACGAATTTGTCGTACCCACATTAAATAGTCATGCCACCCGAATTTGAGGTTTACGAATACGAAGTAGGCGTGGGGTAAACATCGTTTAACGCCCAGTTGCCAAGGTCACGTAGTTTGTAGTCCAGTGGGTCGTGCAAGGTGTGTGTACGGGCGTTGCGCCAAAAACGATCCAGCCCTAATTTTGAGTGGGTTGCGCCTGCACCCGCCACATCAAACAATTGCGAGCTGATGTCCAAGCTGGCGCGATGTGCCAGTATTTTGGCTTCCACCATGGCGACCGCCACTTCACCGCGTGCTTCGTCCGTGAGTGCGTCTTGTTTCAGCCAAGCGGCATCCAATTTGTCGGCTGCGAGGTCAGCAAATACCGTTGCGGTACGCAACTGCAACCAAAGATCGGCAAAGCGTTGTAATAAATAAGGGTCTTGTGCGGCACTGCTGACCCCAGAATTGACCCAAGGGCGGCGTCGCGTGCGGGTGAAGTGACGGGCTTCATGGTACGCGCCTTGCGCTAACCCTAGATAAATGTTGATTAAAATGGATTGTGCCAAGCAGGCGCGCAGATTGGCGAACGGGCTGCCATTCGGACCAGGATTGAGCAGTAGATTATCATGTTCAATCAAGACATCGCTAAAACGCACCGTGCCGCTGTCGGTTTGGCGTTGTCCGATGGCATCCCAATCGGTGTCGATTTGCACCCCCTGCCGATTGGCAGGAATCGCGCCGACCACAAATTTGCCATTGGATTCGAGGTGCGCCGAAACCAATAGACTATCCGCCCCGCGTGCGCCAGAGCAAAAACTCTTCAGTCCATTGACTAAAATGCCTGCCTCCACTTCGACCGCTCGACTGCGATTGTCCGCAGGGTTGAGCGCGTTGCCCCAAAACCAACGCTGTTGCACGGTTTGAGTCAGCAATTCTGCTTGCTGTTGTTCACTGCCGAAAAACATAATCGTGGCGACTTGTAGATGCTGGAAAGCAAATAAATGCGCCATTGAACTATCGACTTCAGCGACGCGACGCACCACGTTTAAAGTGGTGTGCCAGTTCTGTCCCAAACCGCCAAAGCGCGTAGGAATGGCAAGGGTGAGTAAACCACTGTCACGGATCAATTCGCGTTCATGTGTGGCATGCCCCCCTGTTTTGTCACGAGCAACTGCATTTTCGGCAAGTTGTTCGCATAAGTGTGTGACGTGTGCTTCGATGTTGAAACTCATTTCTACTCCTAATAGGTTAAACGATATGCGCGCTATGCAAAGCGGCAAAAACAGAAGCGCGTTGCGCCAAGAGTGCGGTACTTTCGCGTTCACGTGGCGAGGCTAAATCCATTTTAAGGTCAGCCACTACGGTGCCAGGTTGATTGCCAATGACCACCACGCGGTCACTGAGAAAAACCGCTTCATCCACATCATGTGTCACCAATATAATGGTGATACGGTGCAGCTGGGCGACGTGCGCGAGTAAGTCTTGCAGGCGTATGCGGGTAAATGCGTCCACCGCGCTAAAGGGTTCATCCAATAACAACACTTTGGGATGAATAAACAAACCGCGTGCGATGGCGACGCGTTGCGCTTGCCCGCCAGAGAGCTGTTTAGGGAGTGCTTTTTCCAGTCCCGTTAAGCCCATTTCGGCTAACAATTGCGTCACACGGGCATCACTATCTGTGACCGATGTCGCATTAAAAGCGATATTTTGTGCGACATTTAGCCAAGGAAATAGACGCGGTTCTTGGAAAATAAAACCAATGTGCGGCGAAATACCCGATAACTTTTCACCATCCAGCGTGACTGACCCCGTGTAGTCATGTTCCAAGCCCGATACGATACGCAGCAGGGTGCTTTTGCCGCAGCCACTGGCACCAATCAGACTCACCACTTCCCCTTGTGCAACGGAAAGGTGGATATTGCTCAAAACAGGTTTGTCCGCAAATTTTTTAGTTGCAACGTGTATATCCAGATGGCTCATGTACGAATCCGTTTCTTGCGTGTTTCTAAGGTGTCGCGCCAACGTAAACTGCGCACCTCAATGCCGTGCAACAGCGAGTCGCTGGTTTTGCCCAATACAGCAATGAGGAAAATGGCGGCAATCACAATGTCGGGGCGGCTGGTTTCGCGTCCATCAGAGAGTAAATACCCCAGTCCTTGTGATGCTGCAATCAGCTCAGCGGCGACTAAAAACATCCAAGCCAGTCCCAATGCCGTGCGTAAGCCTGTGAAAACGGCGGGTAGGGCGGCGGGCAATAAGATACGGCGAGCGAGTTGAAATTTATTTAAGCCGTAGATTTCGCCGACTTCAATCAATTTTCGATCCACATTTTGAATGCCACAGACGACATTCAAGTACACAGGAAAAAACGCGCCCAGCGCAATCATGGTAATTTTGGGCGTTTCGTCAATTCCAAACCATAACAGCAGCAACGGCACCCAAGCCAAGCTGGGGACATTGCGTAATGCCTGAAGCGTGGGATCGACCAATTCTTCAACACGGCGGCTTAATCCCACCAATACGGCGAAACCCAATCCTAAGATTGCGCCAATGACAAATCCCGCTGCCACGCGCGCCACACTCGCACCTATGTGTTTCCACAGACCATCGTGTGCTAATTGCCACAAGGTTAGTGCGATTGCACTGGGGGGCGGTAACAAACGGGATTCAATCCAGCCATAACGTGCCGCGATCTCCGCGCCGCTTAAAACCAAGGCAGGCAGTAATAATCCCCGCAACAGCCGATTGGCGTGGTGACCGCCCGACCATAAGCGCGCACTCAAGGAGACGGGCGCAGCTTTTTCTAACGTCAGTGCATCGTGCATGGCAGCCCTTTATTTAATGACAGCCTGCGCAAAGCTAGGATCAATCAACTCATTGATAACTTTGTTTAAATCGGTGCCAGGTCTTACTAAGGCTTCGTCTAAAAGAATAGGGGCGGCTTCACGCAAGGCATTTTGATGTTCCTTGCCGATGCGCGGGTTAGAAAAATCAGTGCGTTCGTTTAATTGCAACTGCGCAACATTTAAGGGGATTTTGGCTTCTTCAGATTGCAACTTAGCGGCATCAGCAGGATGTTCGATGATCCACTTACGGGCTTTTTCATACGCCTTAATCACTGTGCGAACATGTTGCGGATATTGCTTGGCAAATTGTTCATTTACGTTAAGGAAACCATAGGTGTTGAAAGCGATATTGCGATAAATTAACTTTGATCCCGCTTGCAATTGGCTACCCGCCATATGTGGATCCAGTCCCGCCCACGCATCTACTCGCCCTTGTTCCAATGCAGCCCGTCCATCCGCATGTTGTAAATGGACAATTTCAACTTCAGACTTTTTAATTCCAGCTTGATGCAAGCTGCGCAACAAGAACAAATAAGGATCGGTGCCTTTGGTAGCAGCGATTTTTTTGCCGCGTAAGTCTTGCAGATTTTTAATCGTGGAGTCTTTGCCTACAACAAGTGCCGTCCATTCTGGGCGTGAATACACATATACCGCCTTGATCGGATTGCCGTTCGCTTTGGATAACAAAGCCGCCAGTCCTGCGGTACTTCCAAAATCTAAACTGCCACCATTCAAATACTCCAATGCCCGATTGCTGCCCGCACTCAACACCCATTTCACCTGAATGCCCGATGATTTAAATTCTTCTTCCAGCCAGCCAAAGTGCTTTAACACCAAGCTGCTGGGCGAATAATAGGCATAGTCAACTCGCACCTCTTCAGGTTCTGCGGCGAATGTGGTTGACGCGCTGCTAATCGTCGCTAAAGTAACAAATAGAGCAATCCAATGAGATTTGAGAAATTTAAAGCGTTTCATGTGCTTCCTTTCGTTTGTTGAAGTCAAATTGATGTCATTATTTTGCAGCATATAAATTCCAAATTTTCGCCCCTTTGTTCCTTGTCTCGTCTTCGCAAATCACGCTTTTCAGCAGCCTGATAGAACATACTAATATCGAACATGACTCAACGGACGAAAAATACAGTCAGCATAAGCTCAGTTCGATGGGGTTAGTAATACTCGATTTCCACATAAAACTATGCTTAGATACCCTTGTTAATATACTTAGATAGTATTGAAAATTGGTACCCTTGCGAGGTGTGACGGCGGGCGGAAGTCTAGCAAAGACGGGGATAAAGGACAAATTAAGTTGATTCTGAGTGTGGCTATGCACCGAAATTATCGGTGTCGATATGAGGGGGAATCATGATAGGTACGCAACACTCGATCATAACCATTTATGAATAAGGTTGTGATCGGAGTGGGGTTGTATGTAACTGAGGGGGTGAAGCTGCTGACTGATTTGTGAGAGGTGAGTCAATCCGTGTTTGCAATATGAGGTGTGTGGACATACACAAAAACTGGTTTATTGTCACGACATTGAATAACGTAGGATATCTATTTATTTAATAACCGTTTTTGCAAAGCTGGGGTCAATCAATTCGTTGATGACTTTATTCAAATCCGTGCCAGGTTTCACCAATCCGTCAGTTAATAAAATAGGGGCGGCCGCCCGCAAGGCACTTTGATGTTCCTTGCCGATGCGTGGATTAGAAAAATCGGTGCGCTCATTTAACTGTAATTGTGCTACGTTTAAAGAAATTTTTGCTTCTTCAGCTTGTAGTTGAGCGGCGTCGGCAGGGTGTTCAATAATCCACTTACGGGCTTTTTCGTAAGCCTTAATGACCGTGCGAACATGCTGCGGGTATTGCTTGGCAAATTGTTCGTTGACGTTCAGAAAACCATAAGTATTGAAAGCAATATTACGATAAATTAACTTTGAGTCTGCGTGCAATTGGCTATCTGCCATATGGGGATCCAGTCCCGCCCAGGCATCCACACGTCCATGTTCCATCGCAATACGTCCTTCAGCATGCGCCAAATTCACAATTTCAACTTCGGATCTTTTTACGCCAAATTCCTTAAGACTCCGTAGTAAGAATAGATAAGGATCCGTACCTTTAGCAGCGGCAATTTTCTTACCGCGCAAATCTTGCACACGTTGGATTGGGGAAGCTTTGTTTACTACTAACGCGGTCCATTCTGGACGTGAATACACGTAAACAGCTTTAATTGGATTGCCATTGGCTTTTGAGAGTAGCGCCGCCAAGCCAGCGGTGCTGCCAAAAGTTAAGCTGCCGCCGTTCAAATAATCCAATGCCCGATTGCTGCCCGCGCTGAACATCCACGTTACGCGAATACCTGAGGATTTAAATTCTTCTTCCAACCAGCCAAAACGTTTTAATACCAAGCTGCTGGGGGAATAATAAGCATAGTCCATCCGAATTTCTTGTGGTTCTACTGCCCGTGCAGGGGATGAAACCGAGATAATTGCCAATAAGGCAATCCAGAATAATTTAAAGTATTTCATGTATTTTCCATTTTTTGGGGTTAACGCACGGGTTTTCAACGTGTGCACACTTGACGGACGCGATGACTGACCACGTCGCGTCTATCTGTGTTGAATGCGTCCCCAAACTTCATTGATTTGCTTAGACATTTGAGGTTGATTTATTAGAGGTTGATATCTTAAAACGAGGTTCATAGACGGGCTGAAGTCTAACAAATGCGGGCATAAAGGGCAAATAAATCCATTCTTTTTATGGTGATATGGGGGGCACGGTGTTTGGGTGAGGTTAACGAGCGTTCTCTCATCGAGTCAATCGGGTGGATGATGGTCGTGTGCAACATGATGGCAGAGAGCAATATCTGGTTCAGCGGCTCAATTCATTGAGCCGCAAAATTACTTTGTAGGATGTTTTAGATAGCACGAAAAGTCGCTGGTTTAAGTTCATTTTCTAAAAAGTTGCGATGTAGTTTGGAATTTAGGGCAAGTTTGATACAATGCCGAAGCTTTTTTGAACTTTAATTCAGGGTAGGAGATAAAAGATGTCTATTGAACAACGTGTTAAGAAAATCGTCGCAGAACAACTAGGTGTGGATGAGGCTGAAGTTAAGCTGGATTCCTCTTTTGTAAATGATCTTGGTGCGGATTCTCTGGATACAGTAGAGCTCGTAATGGCATTGGAAGAAGCATTTGAATGCGAAATTCCTGACGAAGATGCTGAAAAAATTACGACAGTACAACAAGCCATTGATTATGTCGTGGCACATCAAGCAGCGTAGTTCGTTGTTGTTTTCCTTCATTTTTAGGTCAGCGGATGTCTAAACGTAGAGTTGTAATTACAGGGCTGGGGATAGTCTCTCCAGTCGGCGTGGGTATCTCTGCTGCATGGCAAAGTATTATTGCTGGCAAATCAGGTATTTCCAATATTACGCATTTTGACGCAAGTCAATTTGCCAGTCGCGTTGCGGGCGAAGTAAAAGACTTTGATGTCACTCAGTTTATTTCTGCAAAAGATGCACGTCGCATGGATCGATTTATACATTTCGGTTTGGCTGCGGGTATTGAAGCATTTAAAGATTCTGGACTTGAAGTTACCGAACAAAATGCACCGCGTATTGGGGTCAATATTGGCTCAGGTATCGGCGGATTGCCCATGATTGAAGATACGCATGATGATTATCTGAAGTCGGGTCCACGCAAAATATCTCCCTTTTTTATTCCAGGCACGATCATTAACATGATTTCGGGTAATTTATCCGTTATGTATGGTTTGCAAGGTCCAAATTTAGCGATGGTGTCAGCCTGTACAACAGGTACGCATTGTATCGGTGAGTCTGCACGTATCATTGAATATGGTGATGCTGACGTGATGATTGCAGGTGGGTCGGAAGCGACCATTGGGGCGTTGGCAGTGGGTGGTTTTTCCTCTGCACGTGCCTTAAGTACGCGTAATGATGATCCTGCTACTGCTTGCCGCCCATGGGATAAGGATCGTGATGGTTTTGTGATAGGTGAAGGTGCGGGTGTGATGGTGCTCGAAGAGTATGAGCATGCCAAAGCACGTGGTGCAAAAATCTATGCGGAGTTGTCTGGTTATGGTATGAGCGGTGATGCTTATCACATTACTTCTCCCAATGCCGACGGCCCTAAACGCAGTATGTTGAATGCATTGCGCAATGCGGGCTTAAATCCCGATCAGGTGCAATACGTCAACGCTCATGGTACGTCGACTCCTTTAGGCGATCAAAATGAAACCGATGCGATTAAATTGGCATTTGGTGATCACGCCTACAAGTTGGTAGTGAATTCCACCAAATCCATGACGGGTCATTTGTTAGGTGGTGCAGGCGGGATAGAGTCGGTGTTTTCGGTTTTGGCGATACATCATCAAATCTCTCCACCGACCATCAATATTTTTGAACAAGATCCAGGTTGTGATCTCGACTATTGCGCAAATATCGCCCGTGACATGAAAATTGATGTGGCGGTCAATAATAACTTTGGTTTTGGCGGAACCAATGGTACGTTGTTGTTCCGTAAAGTTTAAAGCAAATCCTCTCCTGATATTGGCTAAGGCGGCATCAGAGGAGGTGCGTTAAGATGGTTTTATATAGTCAAGATGAAATGAGTCGGTAAAAACACCCGCCACGTGGTCAAGCGTTGGCGGGTTGTTTTTTTGTGGGTTGTGACGATCAATTTATCGAGTGAGCCCATGCTAGTCAATGGCGTAACAAGTGATTCAATTTCAATTCGCGATCGTGGCTTGTTATATGGCGACGGGGTGTTTCGCACCGTGTGTGTGCGGCGGGGTATTGCCCAACATTGGGCATTGCACTATCAGAAATTGCATCATGACTGCATCTCATTGGTGATTCCTTGTCCTGATTTTGCGTTGTTGACAGCAGAGTTAGAGTTGTTGTTGACGCAGCATCGTGATGCGGTATTCAAAATTATTGTGACACGGGGAGTGGGCGCGCGCGGATACGCGCCCTCATCGACTGCGCAGACTACCCATATTTGGGATGTTGCGCCGTTGCCTGTTTATCCTAAACACTATGTTGCTCTGGGTATTGAGGCGCGATTTTGCGACTTGCGTTTGGGGTGTCAACCACGCTTGGCAGGTATCAAGCATCTGAATCGCTTAGAGAATGTGATGGCGGCGGCTGAGTGGCAAGATGCCAACATCCCCGAAGGTTTATTGTTAGATGTCGAAGAGCATGTCATCGAAGGCACACGCAGCAATGTTTTTTTAGTCATCAATCAACGCTTAGTGACCCCCGATTTGTCACGTTGCGGTGTGGCGGGTTTGCAACGTGATCGTATTTTAGCTCACACACCTGTGGAGGTTCGGCGGGTGACAGTGGAGGCGTTGTTGCGTGCAGAGGAAGTTTTTTTGGTGAATAGTCTAATCGGGGTGTGGAGTATTCGGGCATTGGCAGGCCGCCGCTGGGATGATTTCCCTGTCGCAAAAATGATGCGTGATATGTTAGCCAAGGAGTAGGGGAATGTTGCAGAAAATAGTCATGCGGATCTTGGCACTGTTGGGCATCGTTGTGGTGCTAGCGGGTTTGTTCATCTATTACGCCTATTCTCGCCCCGCACTTCCTTCAATGCCCTACACTTTCACGATCAAGTCTGGCAGCAGTGTTGCCAGCGCAGCACGGCAATTGCAAGACGCGCAGGTTATCCAGCATGAGAGTCTGTTTGTGTTGCTAGTGCGTATCATGGGACAGTCTGCGCATATTAAATCAGGACGTTATACTCTGGAACATGCCATTTCTCCCCGCGAATTAGTGACGATGCTGGCGCAAGGCGCGAGTACACAGCGTCAGGTCACGGTGATCGAGGGCTGGACATTTAGGCAGTTTCGCGCGGTGTTAAATGCTTCACCAGATTTAAAGCATGACTCTCTCGCTTTAACGGATGCGGAACTACTACAACGAATCGGCGCGGTTTATGATTATCCAGAGGGTTTGTTTTTCCCTGATACCTATTCTTTTGAGGCGGGAAGTAGTGATTTGGCTGTGCTCAAGCGCGCTTACCAAATCATGCAAAAACGCTTGCAAACCGCATGGGATAACCGCGATGCCAACTTGCCGCTGCAAACGCCTTATGAGGCATTAATTTTAGCGTCCATCGTCGAGAAAGAAACAGGGGCTGCACGCGATCGCGATATGATTGCAGGCGTTTTTACCAATCGTTTACGTCATGGGATGCGCTTGCAAACCGATCCTAGCGTGATTTATGGACTGGGACCAAATTTTGATGGCAATTTGCGCAAGGTGGATTTGTTGACGGATACGATTTACAACACCTACACCCGTGCGGGACTGACCCCTACGCCAATTTCGTTACCTGGGGCGGCGGCACTCCATGCGGCACTGCATCCTGCACCGACTACGGCAGTGTACTTTGTGGCTCGCGGGGATGGTAGCTCAGAATTTTCCAGCAACTTAACTGAGCATAATCGGGCTGTGAATCGTTTTCAGAAATAATTTTGTTGTACATGTGGGTATGCGCACGAACATCGCATATTGTTACCATTAACACTATATTAGGGAAAGAAATGAATCGTTTTATAACATTTGAGGGCGTGGATGGTGCGGGTAAGAGTACGCATTTGGCTGGTTTTGCAGACGCATTGCGCCAAAGAGGGCTAGATGTACTGGTGACCCGTGAGCCAGGCGGAACCCCGCTGGGTGAGCAACTTCGTGAGATTCTCTTGCACCATCCTATGGATATCAACACCGAAGCATTGTTGATGTTTGCAGCACGCATGGAGCATATTGCCCAAGTGATACAGCCCGCCTTAGATGCTGGAAAATGGGTGGTTTCTGATCGCTTTAGTGATGCCAGTTTTGCATACCAAGGCGGTGGACGCGGTATGGACTGGGATAAATTACGTCAGTTAGAACAATGGGTGCATCCCGAATTACAACCTGACCTCACGCTATTCTTTGATGTTCCCGTTGAAGTTGCGCGTCAACGTCTTGCTAATAATGTTTCCTTAGACCGTTTTGAGCAAGAACATTCCGATTTCTTTGAGCGTGTGCGTGCGGGTTATCATCGTAGGCTCGCCGAATCTCCTCAACGCTACGCCTTAATTGATGCGTCTAAATCGCCAGAAGCGGTGGCGCAACAATGTCGCGATATTCTTGAAGGCTTATTGGCGCGCGAATGAGCAAAATCTACCCATGGCAACAGCAGGACTGGGCGCACTTACAAGCTTTGCGTAAGCGTCCGCCGCACGCGTTGCTCTTCAAAGGGACACAGGGCATAGGCAAGCTCGAACTCGCGTTGCAATTTGCGCACGCGCTGTTATGTCATCACCCCAGTGAAGACGGTTTTGCGTGCGGCACGTGTCCCGCCTGCCATTGGTTATCACAAGGCTCTCATCCCGATTTTCGCTTGATACAACCTGATACGCTGACGGCAGAAGCCGATGAACCAGAAGGCGGCAGCGAAACGAAATCAAGCAAAAAACCCAGCAAGCAAATCACCATCGACCAGATACGCGGGTTGTCGGATTTCTTTGCTTTGTCTGCGCATCAAGGCGGACGACGCGTCATTGTGATTCATCCAGCGGAAGCCATGAATCCTAATGCCACCAATGCCCTGCTCAAAAATCTCGAAGAACCGCCGCCCGACTTATTGTTTATTTTGGTGACGCACAAGCCCCAATTATTGTTGCCCACCATCCTCAGTCGCTGCCTGTCTTTCCCCGTGACCATGCCCGATGTGGCGATGGCGACGCAATGGTTAAAGCAGCAAGGCATGAGCAACCCCTTGCCCATCTTGGCATCGTGTGGCTTCGCGCCTTTACTCGCGGGCAAAGAAGATGGACAGCTAGAGCTGCGACAAAAATTATTGCAAGCACTACGCCAACCCGCGCAGTTTGATCTTTTCGCGCTCTCCGAAGCCTTGCAGAAAACCGAACAAGCTTGGGTGGTACATCATCTGCAACAATGGTGCTACGATTTGCTGTCCCTGAAATTAGCAGGACGGGTGCGCTATCATCTGGGCGAAGAGGCGGTAATGCAAAAGCTGGTAGCGTCCGTCGATCCTTTAAAACTCGCTCAGCTGCAAAAACAACTCCAAACCGCCCGCCGCGAAGCCCAACACACCTTAAATCCCAAATTGTTTTTTGAGTCCTTGTTTTTGGATTATGGGCGGGTGGTTGCGGGTCGTTAGTTGTTGGTTATTGCGGTTCTATGTGATTTACAGTGGGTGAAACTAGGCTCCCTCCCCTTCAAGGGGCATAGGTATCTACATAATTTATGGCGCATTGATGAGAATGCACCTATTTTGATTGATTGACTCTAACATGATGATTGGTAATTAAAATCATAGCGAACCTACTCCTTCCCCCTAGCAGGGGGAAGGCGGGGATGGGGGTTGAAAGTTTGCATCCGTGCGACGATTTCAACCCCCATCCCCACCCTAACCCTCTCCTTGCTAGGGGGAGGGAATATGGCAAGGTGCAAAGAGTTGTGTAGATACCTATGCTTCAAGGGGAGGGAGATTGTTCAAATGCGCCCAATAAATTTAATCTCATTTTTTATCGCACGTAAGTTGCATTTTTTCAAGGTTCAACATGCCCTTTATTGATTCTCATTGCCATTTAAATTTTCCCGATTTGGTCGGCAACTTGCCCGACTTTTTAGCCCAGATGGCACGCAACGACGTGGTGAACGCGCTGTGCGTGTCGGTCAATCTGGCAGATTTCCCACAAGTGTTAGCGTTGGCGGAACAGCACCCGCATTTGTACGCCTCGGTGGGCGTGCATCCTGATTATGAAAATGTGGCAGAACCCACGGTCGCGGGCTTGGTCGCGTTGGCGAACCATCCCAAAATCATCGCCATCGGCGAAACAGGTCTGGATTATTTTCGCTTGACGGGTGATTTGGATTGGCAGCGCGAACGCTTTCGTGTGCATATCCGCGCCGCGCGGGAATCTGGTAAGCCTTTGATTATTCATACGCGTTCTGCGGCGGTGGATACTTTGCGTTTGATGGCGGAAGAAAATGCAGCGGAAATCGGCGGCGTAATGCACTGCTTTACCGAAAACTGGGAAACCGCCCAAGCCGCACTGGACATGGGCTTTTATATTTCCTTTTCGGGGATCGTTACCTTTAAAAATGCGATACAAATCAAAGAAGTGGCGCAACGCGTGCCGCTGGATCGCATTCTGATTGAAACCGACGCGCCGTATCTTGCCCCCGCCCCCCATCGCGGCAAGCTAAATCACCCCGCATGGGTCAAACACGTCGCCGAAGAAATCGCGCTGCTGCGCGGTATACCCTTGGCGGAAGTCGGCGAAGCCACCACGGCAAATTTCAAAAAACTATTTAAAATTTAATCCCCCCTTAAACAACCCGTCATTCCCGCGAAAGCGGGAATCCAGCTAAAAAACAAGCCGCATAGCGAACAAAACCTTGATTTTGTCCCGCTGCGCGGGAATTTTAAAATCACTGGATTCCCGCCTTCACGGGAATGACGGAATGAGGACGTTTCTGGGATTTATATTATCGTATCCATCACGAAAGGAAAAATCATGAGAATCGGACAAGGCTTTGATGTGCATCAACTGGTGGCAGATCGCCGCCTCATTATCGGCGGGGTCGATATTCCCTATCACCAAGGTTTGCTGGGGCATTCCGATGCCGACGTGCTGCTGCACGCCCTCTGCGATGCACTGCTGGGTGCGGCGGCATTAGGCGACATCGGACAACATTTTGCCGATACCGATGCGCAATTTAAAAACATCGACAGCCGCATTTTATTGCGTAAAGTCATGCACTTGATTAAAGAAAAAGGCTGGCGCGTCGGCAACGTCGATGCCACCATCATCGCCCAAGCTCCCAAAATGATGCCGCACCTCCCTGAAATGATCCGCCACATCGCCGCCGACTTAGGCGTAGAACGCAGTGCCGTCAATGTCAAAGCCACCACCACCGAAAAGCTCGGCTACACAGGACGCGGCGAAGGCATTGCCGCGCAGGCCGTGGTGTTGCTGGTGGCGAATTCGTAGGGAGTTTGCAATTAAATCCGTTCGCCCTGAGCCTGTCGAAGGGGAATGGATTTAACGTTCCGTACATGGTTCTACAAGCCTGTCTTGAGCTTGTCTACTAACGGAACGTTAAATGAGCAACTCCCATACAGATGGAGTGCTATTGCGTTATCTGGGATAATGCCGATCCCATCTCATCCCTGCCCGCCATGCGCCTGACCACAGCACAAATTCAAACCATACAACGCGCCGCTTGCCAATTTTTTGGCGCGGACGCAGCGGTTTGGCTATTTGGTTCACGCACCGATGACCGCAAAAAGGCGGGGATTATGACTTTCTGGTGGAAACCTCGCTGGACTCCCCCGACGCGCTGATCCAACTAAAAATCGCCATGCTGCTCGCCCTACAATCCAGCCGCCCGTTTGAAGACGAAAAAATTGATCTGGTCATCAAACGCCGCCACAGCCCGTTTGAACTACCGATTTACACCGTCGCGCAACAACAAGGAATCAAGCTATGAAACCCGTTGATTTAAATGTAGGCATTAACTTTCTACTACGGTGGGCGTATTCAATATGAAAATCACTCAGTTATCCATTTCAAACTTTCGCTCTTTTGAGCAAACGCCCGAATTAAACTTTGGACAACTCAATGTATTGGTTGGGAAAAATAATGCTGGAAAATCATCTGTGTTGTATGCAATTGGGATGGTTCAAGGTATGGACTCTTCGATACCAAACATCAGAAGCGATAGTGGTCACGCCAGCGTAGATATATTGCTTACCTGTTCAAATTCGTTAGAGAGTGAGAAAATTAACCATTTTTCTGCACTTTTTTATAAAGAAAATGCAGACAAAAAGTGGCAATTACAATATGAAAACAAGGATATATCTCAACTTCCATTTGAAAATAAAGAGCCGAACCACCTCTTAGTACCGTTTTTTTCAAAACGCAAAACAACACACTACTCTAGCCGTGAGGTAAAAAAAGAGTACACAAAACAAATCTCAATTGACTGGTCAAATTTGGTTCCCCACTTGGCAAAAATAATCAGCCCAACTTTTCCGCAACACAAAACCTACACCGAAGCTTGTGAAAGTATTCTCGGTTTCATTGTTTCCCCTGTTCCATCCGAACATGGGCAACAAGCGGGTATATTTTTGCCAAGTGGCGAAGAATTGTTTATCGAACAAATGGGGGCAGGAGTTCCTCATATCGTTGACTTACTTATCAAACTTGCTGTTTCAAAGGATAAAATTTTCCTGATTGAAGAGCCAGAAAATGATTTACACCCCCAAGCCTTGAAAGCATTGCTGGCATTGATTATCGAAAGCTCAAAACATAACCAGTTTATTATCTCCACCCACTCCAATATCGTGGTGCAGCATTTGTGCGCTGAACAAGACAGTCGCTTGTTTGAAGTACGCGTGAAAGATGCTAAACAACAACTTTCAGAGATTAGCGAGGTTGAAACAACGCCCGAAGCACGTTTACGCGTGCTTGAAGATTTAGGCTATTCCCTTTCCGATACCGCGCCGTATTTATGGGACGCGTGGCTAATTTTGGAAGAGTCCTCCGCTGAAACTATTATTCGCAACCATCTGATTCCTTGGTTTTACCCTAAATTGGCGCGACTCAAAACTTTTTCTGCGCAAGGCACGGGGAATGTGGAAAAGGCGTTTAGCGATTTGCAACGCCTGATTACTTTTGCCCATCTTGAACCCACTTACAAAAATAAAACTTGGGTTATTGTGGACGGCGATGAGTCTGGGCAAACCGCGATTAAAACCATCAAAGAGAAATTTAAGGATTGGGATGCCGAAAAATTTCAAACCTTTTCCGCAGAAAACTTTGAAACCTACTACCCTGAGCGTTTTGCAGAAAAGGCGAAAACAGCTTTATCTGCACCAGATGATGCAAACACCAAAAAAAACACCGCGAAAAGAGCTGCTAAAGCTGCGTTGCTAAAAGAAGTAATTGCTTGGCTGGCTGAGAATCCCGATAAAGGCAAAGCTGAGTTAGCAAAATCCGCCAAAGAAGTGATCGACAAACTTAAGCAAATTGAAAGTACATTGGCATAGCAACCGTAGCCCGTATGCAATACGGGGTGAATGGCGCGATTTCCCGTATTGCATACGGGCTACTTATTTTTAAACAGGATCAACCATGCGCATTTTGGCGTTAGAAACTTCGACGGAATTTTGTTCCGTGGCATTGTGGCAGGATGGATTTGTTCTGGCGAAGAGTGAATTGGTCGGGCAGAAGCATTCGGAACTATTGTTAAATCAACTAGATGCGTTGCTGCGCGAGGCGGGGGTGCGCGTGGCGGATTTGGATGGGATTGCGTTTGGCAAAGGGCCAGGGTCGTTCACGGGGGTGCGGATTGCGTGCGGTGTCACACAAGGCTTGGCGTTGGGCGCGGATTTGTCGGTGGTGGGCGTGTGCACGTTGTTGGCGTTGGCGCAGGCGACGGGCAAGTCGCGGGTGATTGCGGCGTTGGATGCGCGCATGGGCGAGATTTACCACGCGGCGTATGCGTTGCAAGACGGTGCGTGGTTAGAAATTTCCGCGCCGTGCTTGTGCAAAGCGGAAACCGCGCCGCTGGTCGATGGTGACGGTTGGTTCGGCGTGGGCAGTGGTTTTGCGGCGTATTCGGACGCGTTGGCGACACGCTACGCAGGGCAGTTGGACGGCGTGGATGCGCAAGCCGTACCACAAGCGGCGGCGATTGCGGTGTTGGGCGCGGCGGAATTTTTGGCGGGACGCGGCGTGGATGCGGCATTGGCGCAACCGTTGTATTTGCGCGATAAGGTGGCGTTGAAAACCGCCGAGCGCGTCGCTTTGGGGGGCGCATGATGCTTGAATCCATTGGCGTGGGGAGCCGATTCGTTTCTCACAACACCCTTCGCGCAATGAATTGCGCTCCCACAGTGGCGTGTATGCGGGGGCGAATGGCATGATTCGAGATATGACCCCTGTCGATGTAAACGCGGTGCTGGCAATTGAGCAAGCGGTGCAGCCGTATCCGTGGACATTGGGCAATTTTAACGATGCTTTGCAAGCGGGTTATGTGGCGCGGGTGGCGGTGAATAACGATGAAATTCAAGGATTTATGGTGTGGTTTCCGTTGCCCGATGAAGCGGAATTGTTGAATGTCGGCGTGGCAGCGGCACATCAACGGCAAGGCATTGCGCGGGCGTTGTTGGCGGATATGTTGACCACGGCGAAGTCGCAAGCGCGGCAACGGGTGTTTTTGGAAGTGCGCGTGTCGAATACCCCCGCGATTGAGTTGTATTGCCAAACGGGTTTTGCCGTGGCGGGCGAGCGGCGGCATTATTATAAAAATGCCAACGGCAGCGAGGACGCGCTGGTGATGGTGTGCGAATTAACGGGAGCGGGCGATGAATAGGCAAACAGCGGTGTTGCGGGAATTGGGCTTGTATCCCTTGTGGCAACGGCGGGAAATGCCCGTGCAGGTTTCTGTGGGTGCGAATTTATTCGCACGGGGTGAAGCGGCGAATCACACGGCTGATGAAAATACATTAACCGCCGTTCGGCCTGATCCTTCGACTTCGCTCAGGACTGAGGGCGAGGTCGAAGGGCAAAGCGCATCCACCGAAACGCAGAATCAAGCCGCCAATGATGCCGTTCGCCCTGAGCTTGTCGAAGGGAAAATTGCCAACATGGTGGATGCCGTGGATGAAAATCGTGCGAATGAATTCGCACCTACGGGTGTGGTCGATCCCGCCATTGAAATTCCTCGCCCCGAGATTTCCCCTGAATCCCGCGCCAATTGGGCAACCTTGCACTCACAAATTGAAATTTGCCAACGCTGCGAGCTACACGCGGGCTGTTTGCAAACCGTCTGTGGCACGGGCGATCCAGAAGCGGATTGGCTGTTTATCGGCGATTGGTCGAGCGAGGAGGATGATGTGCAAGGCGAGCCGTTTATGGGGGCGGCGGGCAAGTTGTTGGACAATATGTTGCGTGCCATTGGCTTGAATCGTCAGCAAAATGTGTATTTAAGCAATGTGTTGAAATGCCGTCCGCCTGAACAACATCACAGCTTGAGCAGCGAAATCGAACAGTGCTTGCCGTATTTGCATCAGCAAATTGACTTGATTAAACCTAAAAAAATCATCGCCTTGGGCAATACTGCTGCGCACGCTTTGTTAGGCGGCAATGTCCCGCTCAAAACTTTGCGCGGACATGTTCATCATTACCAAGATATCCCTGTGATCGTCACCTACCACCCCGCTTATTTGCTCCGCAGCCCACTTGAAAAAGCGCATGTTTGGGCGGATTTGTGTTTGACGAAGTCATTGAATGATCGGTGATGATGGCACATTGCTAATACATGCAGTCACAAAAAACGCGCCTTACGGCGCGTTTTTTGTTAGAAGCTCAAAATTAGCCTTTTAAGCAAGTTGCCATAAAGGTGCGACGTTCTTCACCTTTCAACTTTTTAGTTTTAATTTCTTCATTACAAGTTTTCATCTTGTTTTGTTGTTTACCTGCGGCAGCGGCATGACCCACTGCAGCTGCGGCAACAGCTGAAGATGCGACAGGTGCTGCGGCAGGTGCGGCAGCACCTGTCGCAGGTTTAGCAGCCGCAGGTTTAGCTGTGCCCGCTTTCAAAACATACTCTTTCGACAAGCATTTTTTCATAAAAGCTTTGCGTTCTTCACCTTTCAGTGCAGATGCTTTGGCTTCGATGTTGCAACCTTTCATTTTTTCTTGCTGCGGTCCCGCGAAAGCGGAAGATGATGCAGCCAAAGCAAAGCCTAAACAAGCCAATGCGATCAGTTTTTTCATGTGTTTCTCCTAAAATGTATTGAAAGTAGCGTTTCTCGTGACGCGAAAAACGTCCGCATTATAACGAGGTCGCCTCTTGGTATAAGAAGTTTTTGAACGTAGCGAACTTAACCCTTTTTCACCACTTGCATCGCCGTCGCCACCATGCCTGCGATGTCGGCGGCATTGCCTGGCAAAATCATGGTGTTGCCTTGCTTGGCGATATTGCCGAACGCATCGACAAATTTTTCTGCGACTTTTAAATTGACGGCAGTCAATCCCCCATCCTGTTGTACCGCTTGAGCGACCACACGGATGGATTCAGCGGTGGCATTCGCGACCAGTAATAACGCCTCGGCTTCACCTTGTGCGTTATTGATGGCGGCTTGTTTCGAGCCTTCCGATTCGCGAATGGAGGCAGTCATTTTACCTTCCGCCAAGTTGATTTCTTCTTGCTTTTTACCTTCGGATTGGGCAATCAAGGCACGCTTTTCACGTTCAGCGGTGATTTGCTTTTGCATAGCCGCCAACACTTGTTGGGGTGGCGTGATGTCCTTGATTTCATAACGCAACACTTTTACGCCCCAGTTTGGGCTGGCCTCATCCAGCGCAAACACCACGGTGCGGTTTATCGCATCGCGGTCTTCAAGTAATTTATCCAAATCGCGTTTACCGCATTCTGAACGCAATGCGGTTTGCGCCAACATGGTAATCGCGGCTAGATAGTTGGACGAGCCATAGCTGGCGCGCGCGGCATCTGTCACTTGGTAATACAGCACACCATCCACTTGAACTTGGGTGTTGTCGCGAGTGATACACACTTGCGGAGCGATGTCGATGGGGAATTCCGTTAAGCGATGGCGATAAGCAATGCGATCCATAAAGGGAATCACGATACTTAATCCTGGTTGCAAGGTGCCGTGGTATTTACCAAATCGCTCGATCACCCACGCATTTTGCTGCGGCACGATTTTGATGGTCTGGTAGGCGAGGATAGCAGCTGCAACGACTAAAACGATATAGAACATTTCCATTTTGTGCTCCTTATGTGTTATTCAATGTTGAGATGAGAACCAATAACAGCGTTAATTTGCCAAGTGACTCTGCGGGTATCTGTGGTGCTGCTTGGGGTGAGTTCTGCATCCCATTCTGCCCCGCGATAGCTGACCCTTGCATGACGTTCATCCATCCAACGAACGATTTGTACGGTTTGTCCCACGTCGTAACTAAAGTTGGCTTGTGCGTTGGGTGGCTCGTCATGCTTTTTCCAACTGTAAATGGCGGCCAAACTGCCCGAACACAATAAAGTGGCAACCACCATTTGTCCACCCCACGGCATCCCTAAATACGCACATAGCCCAGCAACTGCGAGTCCCAACGCCATAGACAGCATGTAAAAAGTACCTGTGAACATTTCCATGATGACTAATACAAGTGCTGCGATCCACCACACCCAATATGTATCCATACCGCCTCCTGTTCGTTGATGTGCTTATTCTGCCATGTTTTGTATCATGCTAGGTGTCAATTGCGTGTCATGCTTGGATGATGAAAGCGAAATTAAATAACCTATTTCCGTTATAATCCCCCTGCCTCATGCGATACCAATCCGCGTCGCGGCTTCTTATTCACCCCCTCAGATCTTTTGATCCCTTATTCGTCTGCCTAGATTGGTGCTATTCAGTATGCTGACTAGCAGGAAGTCGCAGGAGCATTACCTTGTCAAATCAAATTACTTTCGCCAGTCTTAATCTGGCAGAACCCATCATGCGCGCCATTGCGGACGCAGGTTATACCACCCCAACTCCTGTGCAAGCACAAGCCATTCCGCAGGTCTTGGCAGGCGGCGATTTGCTGGTGGGCGCGCAAACAGGCACGGGAAAAACCGCTGGGTTTACCTTGCCGATACTGCATTTGTTGCACACCAAACCCGCAGCGACCCCGCGTGCAGGTCGTCCCCGTTGCTTGATTCTCACTCCCACCCGCGAACTGGCGGCACAAGTGGAAGAGTCCGTGCAAACTTATGGCAAGTATTTGTCGCTCAAATCCATGGTGATGTTTGGTGGGGTGAATATCAACCCACAAATGAAGTCTTTACGCGGACAAGTCGATATTTTGGTGGCAACGCCAGGGCGATTGCTGGATCATGTGAGTCAAAAAACACTAGATTTATCCGCTGTGGAAATTTTGATACTGGACGAAGCCGATCGCATGTTGGACATGGGTTTTATTCGCGATATTCGAAAAATTATCGCTTTGTTGCCGAAAAAACGTCAGAACCTGCTGTTCTCTGCCACTTTCTCAGATGAAATCAAAACGCTCGCAGACGGCTTGTTGCATAACCCAGGTTATGTCGAAGTGGCGCGCCGCAATACCACCTCTGATCTGGTACAGCAAAGTGTCCATATGGTGGCACAAAAGCTGAAAAGCCATTTGTTGTCTCATCTCATTAAACACAATGATTGGAAACAAGTGCTGGTGTTCACGCGCACCAAACATGGTGCAAACCGATTGGCTGAAAAACTGAATGGTGATGGTATCCCTGCTGCTGCAATTCATGGCAACAAAAGTCAATCTGCACGCACCAAAGCCTTGGCACAATTCAAAGACGGTAGCTTGCCTGTGTTAGTCGCCACCGACATCGCAGCACGTGGCTTGGACATTGATATGTTGCCCCATGTGGTGAATTTTGAGTTACCGAATGTCCCTGAAGATTATGTCCACCGTATCGGACGTACAGGTCGAGCGGGTAGCAACGGTGCAGCGATTTCTTTGGTGGATAGCGAGGAGTTGCAACATCTGAAAAACATCGAACGCTTGATTAAACATCAGATCGAACGCGTGGCAATTGACAGCTTTGTGCCACCAACGCATTTGCCACCTGAGGCTCCCCGTCCGCCACAACAAAGTCAAAGACGCAGTACACAGCCTGCGCCTCGCAAACCTGCGTCAAATCAAGCACAGCCTGCTAAGCCCCGCAATTCTTCGGGTTCGCATCAACCAGCTACGCCCAAAACATCGGTGCATAGAGGACGTTAATACGCCTCTCAACGCCAATTTGGTGATTCAATCCAGTCTCGGCGGCGTAGGGACTGGGAAAGCTGCCATGCTTGGTGCAATTAATTGGCTTTAAAGCAAGCGGATTGCTTTGGAATAAATTGTAAATTCCCCGCAGCACACTATAATGCGCGGGTTTAGTTAGGCGTGGCTTAGGCTAGCCCTGACATATTGTTAATACGATTATTTTAGCTGCGGCTTCGCCGCATTTGTTTTTTTAGGAATTAGGAATCATGCCAGTTATTACATTACCCGATGGGTCACAACGTCAGTTTGACCAGCCTGTAACGATTGCCGAAGTGGCTGCCAGCATAGGCACGGGCTTGGCACGGGCAGCGTTAGCGGGGCGGGTGGATGGTCAGCTGGTCGATACGTCGTATTTGATTTCAACGGATGCAGCGTTGGCGATTATCACTGACAAAGATGCGACAGGCTTGGAAGTGATTCGTCATTCCACCGCGCATTTATTGGCGCATGCCGTCAAAGAATTATTCCCTGATGCGCAAGTGACGATTGGGCCCGTGATTGAACACGGCTTTTTCTATGATTTTTCCTATCTTCGCCCCTTTACGCCTGAAGATTTGACTGCGATTGAAAAACGCATGGGCGAATTGGCTAAAAAAGATTTTGCGGTCACCCGAAAAGTTTTGCCCCGTGATGAAGCAGTCGCCTATTTCAAAGGCATCGGTGAAGCTTACAAAGCGGAAATTATCGAGTCGATTCCAGCGGATCAAGACGTGTCACTTTACACCCAAGGCGAATTTACCGATTTGTGTCGCGGCCCACACGTTCCTTCGACAGGTAAATTAAAAGTCTTTAAATTGATGAAGTTGGCGGGCGCGTACTGGCGCGGCGACTCCAAAAATGAAATGTTGCAACGCGTGTATGGCACGGCGTGGGCAAAAAAGGACGAGTTGGAAGCCTATTTGCATCAATTGGAAGAAGCGGAAAAACGCGATCACCGCAAGTTGGCGAAGCAGTTGGATTTGTTCCACATGCAGGATTCTTCCCCTGGTATGGTGTTCTGGCATCCCAAAGGTTGGACGTTGTGGCAGGAAGTGGAGCAGTACATGCGCCGCAAATTCCGTGAACATGATTACCAAGAAGTGCGCACGCCGACCATCATGGATCGCACCTTGTGGGAAAAGTCGGGGCATTGGGAAAACTACCACGATAATATGTTCACCACGCATTCGGAAAACCGCGACTATGCGGTGAAGCCGATGAATTGCCCTGGTCACGTTCAAATTTTTAATCATGGCTTGCACAGCTATCGTGATTTGCCCTTACGTTTGGCAGAATTTGGTTCCTGTCATCGCAATGAATCGTCGGGTTCTTTGCACGGCTTGATGCGTGTGCGCGGTTTTACCCAAGATGATGCGCATATTTTCTGTACCGAAGAACAGGTGGAACCCGAGGTGTCGCAATTTATTGTGATGCTGAACGAGGTGTATCGCGATTTCGGCTTTAGCGAAGTGTTGGTCAAACTTTCGACTCGCCCCGAAAAGCGCGTGGGTTCGGATGAAACATGGGATAAAGCGGAAGCGGGATTGGCTTCAGCATTGCAGCAAAATGGTTTGGATTACGAACTGCAACCTGGCGAAGGTGCATTTTACGGCCCGAAAGTTGAATTTACACTGAAAGACAGCCTAGGTCGTTTGTGGCAATGCGGCACAATACAGTTGGATTTCAACTTACCTGTGCGTTTGGGTGCGGAATTTGTCGATGAAGACAACACGCGCAAACCGCCTGTGATGTTGCACCGTGCGATTTTGGGTTCAATGGAGCGTTTTATCGGTATTTTGATCGAACATCACGCAGGAGCATTCCCGCTGTGGTTGTCGCCAATTCAAGTGGTATTGATGAATATTTCACAAGCGCAAGCTGAATATACCACTCAAGTGGCGCAAGCCTTGCGGGCGGTAGGTTTGCGTGTGCAATTGGATTTGCGCAATGAGAAGATTACCTATAAAATACGCGAACATAGTTTACAAAAATTACCTTATCAAATTATCATAGGCGATAAGGAAGTAGCAGGAAGTTTAGTTGCCGTGCGTACCCGTAGTGGTGAAGACCTCGGACAGATGACGTTAGAAGCCCTGCTTCAGCGTTTGCAAGCCGAAGTACAAAACGGGCGCACGGCTTAGTGTTGTCTGGTAAAGCGTAAAAATAAGAACTTCCCCTTGTCAATCGCGTCGCTCTTTCAAAGATGCGTAAAGTGGACAGTTAATTTCAGTGGAGAATGGCAATAGCACAAGATAAAGCACAACGCATGAATGAGCAGATTACCGCACCTCGTGTGCGTCTCATTGGCGTAGAAAAAGAACCGCTCGGTATTGTTTCCATCGCGGAAGCCTTGCGTTTGGCAGATGTTGCAGAATTGGATTTGGTGGAAATTTCACCTTTAGCCGATCCGCCCGTGTGTCGCATTATGGACATAGGCAAATTCAAATATGCCGAAAGTAAGAAGCTGCACGAAGCCAAGCTCAAGCAAAAGCAAGTGCAAATCAAGGAAATTAAATTTCGCCCTGGTACGGATGAAGGCGATTACAACATTAAGCTGCGGAATTTGATTAAGTTCCTGTCTGATGGCGATAAGACCAAAATCACCTTGCGTTTCCGTGGTCGTGAAATTGCCCACCAAGAAATTGGGATGCGTTTGATTGAACGCGTACGCGCTGATCTGGAAGAATATGCGGTGGTTGAACAGTTTCCTAAGATGGAAGGCCGTCAAATGGTGATGGTATTGTCACCCAAGGCGAAGAAGAAATAATCGAATTGTTGCTTGAATTCAATGGGGAAGATTCAAGTGATGTCGTGTCATTCCCCGATAAAAAGTGATGTATGGGTTATCAAGTTTTTCCAGTCGGAAAACACCTCGCATCATAACTTAAGGAGTAGTTATGCCTAAGATGAAAACCAAAAGCGGAGCGAAGAAGCGTTTTGTCGTTCGCGCGGGTGGCAGTATCAAGCGTTCACAAGCTTTCAAACGTCATATTTTGACCAAGAAGACCACTAAGTGCAAACGTCAGTTACGCGGTACAGCTGAAGTTCACGCAACCAATACAGCATCGGTTCGCGCCATGATGCCTTACGCATAAGGAGCGAAATATGCCAAGAGTAAAACGTGGGGTCGTAGCCCGTGCAACGCACAAAAAACTGTTAGCCAAAGCAAAAGGTTATCGTGGTCGCCGCAAGAACGTCTATCGTATCGCCAAACAGGCGGTAATGAAGGCGGGTCAATATGCTTACCGTGATCGTCGTCAAAAGAAACGTCAATTCCGCACCTTGTGGATTGCGCGTATCAATGCAGCAGCACGTGAATGCGGTATGCCATACAGCGTCTTCATGAATGGCCTGAAAAAAGCAGACATTCAAGTGGATCGTAAAGTATTGTCTGACATCGCCGTGTTTGATAAGCCTGCGTTTGCGCAATTCGTTGCACAAGCGAAAGCCAGCCTCGGTTTGTAAGTAATACGACGCGGTCAACTACATCTCTCATCGAAATGTAGTCGCGTGATAAAGGAGGCTTCTGCCTCCTTTATCATTTTTAAATTCTCTTAACCTACCCGCACAGGGAAAAGGTGAGTCAAACATGCACGAACTCCAAGACATTCTCGAACAGGCGCAACAGCAGTTTGCTGCCATGAACGATGAAGCTGAATTAGAACAAGCCAAAGCCAAGTATTTGGGCAAAGAGGGCAGTTTGACCCAATTGCTTAAGGGCTTAGGAAAACTCTCTGCGGCAGAACGCCCCGCTGCGGGCGCACGCATTAACCAAGTGAAGCAAGGTATCGAAGCCGCCTTGCAACAACGCCGCGACGCATTAGCACAACAAAAATTGGCGCAAAAACTCGCTGCCGAATCGTTGGATGTGACCTTGCCAGGGCGCGGGCTGGGCATGGGCGGATTGCATCCCGTCACGCGCACCTTGCAACGTATTGAACAACTGTTTCATTCGCTGGGCTTTGCCACGGCGGATGGTCCTGAAATCGAACACGATTTCTACAATTTCACTGCGCTGAACATTCCTGAAAATCACCCAGCGCGTGCCATGCACGACACGTTTTACCTTGATCCGCAACATGTGCTGCGGACGCATACCTCGCCCGTGCAAGTGCATTACATGGAAGAAAACACCCCGCCGCTGAAAATTATTTCCCCAGGGCGGGTGTATCGCGTGGATTCGGATGCCACGCATTCGCCGATGTTCCACCAAGTCGAAGGCTTGTGGGTCGATCAAGACATCAGCTTCGCCAATCTCAAAGGCGTGGTGCAAGATTTTCTGCAACGCTTTTTTGAACAATACGATTTGCAAGTGCGCTTCCGCCCCTCGTTTTTCCCGTTCACCGAACCCTCGGCTGAAATGGACATGAGCTGGAAAGGCGGCTGGTTAGAAATCGGCGGTTGCGGCATGGTGCATCCCAACGTGCTGAAACACGTCAACATTGATAGCGAAAAGTATTTAGGCTTCGCCTTCGGGCTGGGCGTGGAACGCTTGGCGATGTTGCGCTACGGCGTAAACGATTTGCGTCTGTTTTATGAGAGCGATTTGCGCTTCCTCAAACAGTTTAACTAGCCGAGAACAACATGAAATTTTCTGAAAATTGGTTAAGAACGTGGGTCAATCCTGACCTGTCCAGCGCGGAGCTGGGACATTTGCTGACCATGGCGGGCTTGGAAGTAGAAGAGCAAACCGCTGTTGCACCTGCGTTTAACAACGTGGTGGTGGCGCAAGTGTTGGAAATCGTCAAACATCCCAACGCGGATCGCTTGAATGTGTGCCAAGTCAACGTGGGCGAAGCCCAACCATTGACCATCGTGTGCGGCGCGTCCAACGTCGCGGTGGGTATCAAAATCCCGTGTGCGCGTATCGGCGCGGTGTTGCCAGGGGACTTCAAAATCAAACAAGCCAAAGTGCGCAGCATCGAATCTTTCGGCATGTTGTGTTCCGACAAAGAACTTGGCTTGGCGGAAGACAGTTCGGGCTTGTGGATTTTGCCCGAAGACGCGCCCGTGGGCATGAGCATCCGCGAGTATTTGGCGTTGGACGATCAACTGTTTACCCTGAAGCTCACGCCGAATCGCAGCGACTGTTCGGGCATGGTCGGCATTGCGCGGGAAGTCGCGGCACTGACGGGTAGTCCGTTGAATACGTTGGAGATTCCTGAGCATAGTGCTGCGATTGCCGACACGTTGGCGGTGACGGTGGCAGATGCGGCAGCTTGCCCGTTGTATTGCGGTCGCGTGATTCGCGGCGTGAATGCCGCCGTGCCTACGCCGACATGGATGGTGCGCCGTTTGGAACGCAGCGGCTTGCGCAGCATCAACGCCGTGGTCGATGTGACCAACTATGTGATGTGGGAAATGGGGCAACCCATGCACGCCTTTGATTTGGCAACCTTGTCGGGTGGCATCGCGGTACGTCGCGCAGTAGCGGGCGAAACGCTGACTTTGTTGAACGAACAAACCGTCACGCTGGACGCGCAAACCTTAGTCATTGCCGATGACGCTCGCGTGTTGGCGTTGGCGGGCATCATGGGCGGGCAGGGCAGTGGCGTGGAAACCAGCACACAAGATTTATTTTTGGAATGTGCCTTCTTCCATCCTGATGCGATGGCGGGGCAAGCGCGCCGCTTTGGCTTGGCAACTGATTCCTCCTTCCGCTTTGAGCGCGGCGTGGATTTCGCTTCCACTCGTCGCGCCATGGAACGTGCCACGCAATTGATTTTGGACATCTGCGGCGGACAAGTCGGCGAAATTAGCACGGTACAAGGCGAACTGCCGACGCGTGCGCCGATTACCTTGCGCCCGTCTCGCGTTAAACGCGTGTTGGGTATTACGCTGGAAGCCGCGCAAATTGCCGACTTGTTCCAACGTTTGCAATTGGCGTTTACCACCGAAAGCAATGCGGCGGGCGAATTGGTGTTCAACGTCCAACCGCCCAGCTTCCGTTTTGACTTGTCGATTGAAGCTGATTTGATCGAAGAATTGGCGCGGGTGTATGGCTACGACCACATTCCCGCTTTGCCGCCACAAGCCGCGTTGACCATGTTGCCCTTGCCTGAAGCGCGCCGCGCCTTAGCAAATTTGCAGCAAATTATGGTCAGCCACGATTATCAAGAAATCGTCAGCTACGCGTTTGTGGATGAAGCGGCTGAACGCACTTTGTGCGGCAACGCCAACCCCGTCGCGCTGCAAAACCCTATCGCCAGCAACTTGGCGGTGATGCGCAGCAGTTTGATTAGCGGCTTGGTAGAAGCATTGCGTTTCAATTTAAACCGCAAACAAGCACGTGTACGATTGTTTGAAGTGGGCGCATGTTTTGCGCATGCCGATACGGGCTATGCGCAAACCCAACGTCTGTCAGGTATCGCTTATGGCACCGTGCAACCTGAGCAATGGGGCAGCGCAGCACGAAACGTCGATTTTTACGATGTCAAAGCGGACATTGAAGCGTTGTTCGCGCCGCAAAGCGTGCGTTTTGCGACCGCCCAACATCCTGCGTTACACCCAGGTCGCTGCGCACAGATTTTCTGCGGTGAGCGCGTCGTAGGTATCATGGGTGAGCTGCATCCGCAATGGCAGCAAGAATACGGCATGCCGCTAGCAGCAGTGTGGTTTGAGGTCGAACTGGGCGCACTTTCCAGTCAAACCGTACCCAGCATGACCGAGATCGCCAAATCATTGCCCGTGCGTCGCGACTTGGCGGTATTGGTCGATGACAGCGTGTCAGTGCAAGTCTTACTAGATGCAATGCAACAAGCCAACGCCCCATTTGTACAAACCTTAAACTTGTTCGATGTGTATCGTGGCAAAGGCGTGGAACAAGGCAAAAAAAGCCTTGCATTCCGTGTGTTACTACAAGATACTCAAAAAACTTTAACCGATTTAGAAATAGAACCCAGCATCGAGCTGTTGGTGCAAGCTATGCAACAGCACGGTGCGCAATTGCGTATGTAAGAGGAGAAATATGATTGCCAGCACTTTGACCAAAGCAGAATTAGCCGATTTACTGTTTGAACAAGTAGGTATTAACAAGCGTGATGCTAAAGGGATAGTCGAAAACTTTTTCGAAGAAATTCGCGCACAGTTGGAACAAGGCACGAGCGTGAAATTGTCAGGTTTTGGCAATTTTGAATTACGTGACAAACCACAACGCCCAGGCCGCAACCCTAAAACGGGAGAAGAAATTCCCATTACGGCACGTCGTGTCGTTACATTTCACCCCAGTCAAAAGCTGAAAACACTGGTGGAAATGAAATACCATCCAGAAGCAACAGCTTAAAGCTAAGAAGGGGTAACTCCCTTCTCAAGGAACATAAAAAACGGCGCAATTTGCGCCGTTTTTTATGGTTATCCCCGTTCATAAACAGGGATTATTTAGTTGCAACTTTAGATGCTTACAGTGCATTCTCATTCGTTTCGCCTGTGCGAATACGAATTACTTGCTCTACAGATGACACGAAGATTTTACCGTCACCAATCTTACCTGTGTGCGCCGCTTGAATAATGGCTTCAACAGCGGTATCTACCATATCAGTTGCCACAACGATTTCAATTTTGATTTTAGGTAGGAAGTCAACCACATACTCTGCACCACGATACAGCTCAGTATGACCTTTTTGGCGACCAAAGCCCTTCACTTCCATCACTGTCAATCCACTGATGCTCAAATTAGACAAGGCTTCACGTACTTCATCCAATTTGAATGGTTTAATGATGGCTTCGATTTTTTTCATCGTAATTCCTTTGATCGTTTAATTTATTCACCCACGAGGGCATGACCCGTATTGTATCAACTACCACGCAAAAATAAAGTGACTTTTGCAATATGTGCCCGAAGGCAGACACTTTTCCGCTTATTTAGCCTGCACGGGCAGCCCTGCTTTTTCCCAAGCCGAGATACCGCCGCTGATATTGCTGACTTGGCTATAACCTGCCTCTTTTAAAAGTTGCACCGCTTTTGCCGAACGTCTTCCCGAACGGCACATCACCACAATCGGCTTATCTTTGTATGCCAAAACCTCTTGCAAACGCCCGCCGAGTTCACCCAAGGGAATCAAATGTGCATTCGGCGCGTGACCTTCGGCATATTCCGCCACTTCCCGCACATCCAACAGATACGCACCTTGTTGTACCATGGTTTGCGCCTCTGCCACTGCAATGCCTGCGGGCGGATTAAATTGCTGCCAGCCGACATAAGCCAACAGCGCGACGATGAGGATATTTAGGATTTTATTGGTGGTGAGTTTCATTGAGGTGCTTTCTTGAGGTTAAAGCGGATAATTCCATTCCGCCCGAATGCTTTCTTGATAGAGCAATCCATCCAATTACCGATTATGCCAAAGCTCATAAGCCGCTTCCAATAGCGCGCATTGGGACTCATTGGGGTTATTGCTTACCTGTTGATTGTGTGGATTATCCCTTCCCTCCACATCAATTGGACTATTTTCGAGTTGAACCTTGGATGCCTATTGCCGCCGTAATTGCTGAATTTTATAAATAACCTCCGCCGAAGCGAGTTGGGTGAGAATTTATTCGCATGGTTTACTCATCGCCACCTACGCGAGTTAGAATTTATTAGGTAAAGCAACGACTTCTCGGTCATTTTGCAATGTCATATTGGGAAGGGAAACTGTTGCTTGACGTAGCGTTTTGTTCTTTTGATACAAAATGGACAGGGACTCAGGTGTAAGTAATTCGTGAAATAGCACGCGATCTACTCCTCGCAATACGTCTAAAAAACCAGAACCATCTGTTTTGGTCAGCGCGATATTGAGACTATCTTTATCAGAAAGATGACCGTCTCCATCTGTGTCTTGTGTCACATATTCCAAATACAATGCTCTAGTAGGAGTTTGATCTGAATCGTTATTACCTTTTTCGTGAAGTTGCACGGCAGTCAGAATAAGATTTTTATGATTTTTGAAGAGCCAATGTGCGGTCTGATTCTGCCCTGTTACAAACAATAAGTTGATGACATTCTCATTCTTGCGATAGCCACTTCCCGAATAAAAACGCCCCTCTTCGCCCTGTAAGGCTAAATCAACCATTTGCGTTTCTGTTCCGACCACTCGCTCAATGCTACCGAAATTCATCATTACAGTTTTTTTCTCACCCGATTCTGCCACTACGGGAAACGAATCACGACGTTGCCAATGAAAACTTTCCCAAACCCCCCAAAGCAGTCCGCTGGCAATACCAATTAGCAGTAAAAACCACAAAATACTATTGATTTTTTTGATGAAAATAAATAGGCGATCCATTTAGTATCTCCTCGAAGCTTAAAACCAAAGGGTTCAAAAAGCTAGGGGCATCGCTACTTAACGATTTTTATGCCGCAAGCCAAAGCGAGCAATTTATCCCTTTAACCCCAACACATCCTGCATGTCGTACATCCCTGCTTGATTCTCTTGTAAATACCGTGCTGCACGCAATGCGCCTAGGGCAAACGTGGCGCGGCTGCTGGCTTTGTGGGTGATTTCGATGCGTTCGCCGATACCTGCATACAGCACGGTGTGATCACCGACAATGTCGCCGCCGCGCACGGTGGCGAAGCCGATGGTGGAGGGGTCGCGTTCGCCCGTCACGCCTTCGCGGCCATACACGGCGCATTCGGACAAGTCGCGTCCCAAGGTGCGGGCGACGACTTCGCCTAAGCCTAACGCTGTGCCAGAAGGCGCATCGACTTTGTGGCGGTGGTGGGCTTCGATGATTTCGATGTCGTAGCCGTGGGCGAGGGTGCGCGAGGCGGTTTCGAGCAATTTAAACAATAGGTTGACCCCGACGCTCATATTGGGGGCGAAGACGATGCCGATGTCTTGTGCGGCTGCGCCGAGTTGGGCTTTTTGTTGGGCGTTAAAACCCGTGGTGCCGATGACCATGTTGACACCGAGTTTGCGACAGACTTCCAAGTGTTGCAATGTGCCTTCGGGGCGGGTGAAGTCGATCAGTACGTCCGCACCTTGTAGGGCGGTGGCAAAGTCGGCGGTGATTTTTACGCCACACGGCGCGCCGAACAGTTCGCCCGCGTCCTTGCCCAGAAAGCTGCTGGTGCTGTGTTCCAGCGCGGCGTGGAGTTGCAAATCGTCGGCGAGGGCGATGTTTTCTAATAGCACGCGTCCCATGCGTCCGCTGCTGCCTGCGATGGCGATTTTAATTTTGCTCATGGTGTGATCCTTGTTGGTCGTTAGTTGCTGGTCGTTAGTCGTTAGTTAAATTGCGTGCTAACCTCACCGTCGTCATTCCCGCGAAGGCGGGAATCCAGTTTGAATTAAAACTATCCACCCTTGCTAAAGTATTTGACAGCAGGTTCTACGCAAAGAGGGAAAAACCAATAGATTCCCGCCTTCGCGGGAATGACGAATCATTATTAGCAGGACGGTTTGTGATGAGATTACTTTGTCGCTGGGTTGTCTTCTTCGATTTTAGCCAAACTGTCGCCTTCAAAAATTAAAGTCAACCGATGTTGCTCGACCAATTTTTCTTCCTGAATCAAACGATAAATGTAATCCCAGCGGTTTTGATGAAACACATCATTCAACAAAGGCGTGCCGAGCACATAGCGAATTTGTTGGCGGGTCATGCCAATTTTGATTTTTTCACGCATTTCAGGGCTGACATGGTTTCCCTGACGGATGTCCATTTTGTACGGGGAAAGATGGGGGACGCTGGGTAGGTAGCTACAGGCAGTCAACAACAGGGGAGCGATAAGCAGGGAAATGCGCATAATGGTTCTCTTTATTCGGTAAATAGTAAGCCGCCGCATGATACCTCAAGCCGCCATGCTCAACATCTCTGCTGCGTGTTGGCGAGTGGTATCGGTGATGGTCGCACCACCCAACATGCGGGCGATTTCTTCAACGCGTTGTGGGGCGGTAAGCGGAGTAATGTGGCTAAAGGTTTGATTAGATTCGACAGATTTGCTGACTTGCCATTGCTGATCTGCCATCGCCGCGACTTGGGGGAGATGTGTGACACACAGCACTTGGTAATGTTTACCCAGTTGTTTCAAGCGTTGCCCGACGATTTCCGCCACGCGCCCGCCAATGCCGCTATCGACTTCGTCAAAAATCAAGGTCGGCACGCTGGCGATTTGGCTGGTGGCAACTTGAATTGCCAAACTGATACGGGATAATTCGCCGCCTGAGGCGACTTTTGCCAGACTGCGCGGTGGAATGCCAGGGTTAGCGGCAACTTGTAATTCTACGGTTTCCAAACCATGGGCGTTGCCTGCCTCCAGCGGTAATAGTGCGACCTGAAAGCGTCCGCCCTGCATGGCAAGGGTTTGCATCGTAGCCGTGATGTCGTCAGACAATACGACGGCGGTGGCTTGACGTTGCTGGCTCAGGGCGCGGGCGGCGGTTAAATAGTCTTGTTGCGCTGCCTGTTCTTGTGCTGCCAACAGCGTTAAATCGCCATCGCTGCCCAATTCCGCCAAACGTGCCGTCACGCGTTGCAATACTTCGCCGAGTTGCACGGGGGCGACACGATATTTGCGGGCGGTGTCGATCACGCTTTCAATACGTTGGGCTTGTTCGTGTAGCTGTTGTGGGTCGGTTTCTAGGCGTTGTTGATAAGTACGTAAGGCGTACACCGCTTCTTGCAGCTCGGTTTGCGCGCTGTCCAAAAGCTGCAAAATATCGCCCAGTCTGGCATCGTGCGCCACGTGTTCGCGCATACGACTGGACAGAGCACTCAGTTGTGCCAAGCACGAGGCATCCGCCTCGCTCAATGTTTCCAAACCAAATTCGGCGGTTTCTTGCAAGCTGACGGCGTGTGACAAGCGGGTGTAATCGTTTTGCAGGGTTTCCCAACTGGTCACATCAAACGCTAGCTCCTGTAATTCGCGTTGCTGAAATTGCAATAATTCCCGCTCGGCCGTGACGGCGGCGGCGTTTTCAGTCAGCAACAGACGACGGCGTTGTAATACCTGCCAAGTTTGGTACAACTGGGCAAGTTGCGCGGCATCGGCTTGCAAGCCTGCATAACCGTCTAATAACTGCCGCTGTGCGTCGGGGCGCAACAGCGACTGATGGGCGTGTTGACCGTGTATATCCAACAAGTATTCACCTGCCTCGCGCAATTGTTGCAAGGTGGCACTGCGCCCATTGATAAAACTGCGTGAGCGACCCTTGGCATCAATCACACGGCGCATCATGCAAACATCTTCTTCGCCATCAAGCTCCTGTTCACGCAGCCAGAGTTGCAATTCGCCTAACTTGGCAATATCAAATTCGGCGGTGATTTCGGCACGTTCACAGCCTGTGCGCACCATATTGCTATCGCCGCGCTCGCCCAATGCCAGTGACAATGCGTCGATCAAGATAGATTTACCCGCACCCGTTTCGCCTGTCAGTGCGGTAAAACCTGTAGCAAAATCCAGCTCTAGGCTAGAAACAATCACAAAATCGCGTAGCGTCAGAAAGGTCAGCATGGTTTATAAAGATTGATTCCAAAGCATTTTTTCACGCAAGGTGTGGTAATAGCTATGGTCTTGAGGATGAAGAATGCAAGCAGATTGCGGATGGCGGGTGATGATAATTTTATCGTTAAACAGCAAATCAAAATGGGTGTGACTATCAAAGCGCACGCGCACATTGCGCGGGGTTTTCATTAAAATTTCTAACACAGCGTGACCGCTGACCACTAAAGAACGACTGCTTAAGGTATGGGGGCAAATTGGCACTAATTGAATCACATCTAAACTGGGGTGGAGTATCGCTCCACCAGCGGATAGTGCGTAAGCCGTCGAACCCGTGGGGGTCGAAACAATCAGCCCATCTGCACGTTGATGATAAAGATGCTCACCGTCAATCCTAACCTCAAACTCAATCACACTGCTGATATTGCCTCTATGCACCACCACTTCATTAAAAGCGAGAGAGCAAAATACCTCCACGTCGTCGCGCATCACCCGTGTGGTCAACAACATACGATGTTCGGGAATAAAGTCACCATTTAACATCGCTAACAGGTTGACTTGGATATTTTCTAGCGTTAAATCCGTCAAAAATCCCAGCCGTCCTTGATTGACCCCGATCAGCGGCACTTTGTCGGATGATAAACTGCGAGCTATATTGAGCAGCGTGCCATCCCCGCCCAGCACAATCGCCACATCCACCACCTTGCCCACTTGATCGAGCGGCAACACGGTATAAGGATGCTGACCCAGATAGGTTGCTGTCAGGCTATCCACCACCACGTGTAGGTTTTGTGCTGATAAAAACTCGGCCAAGCATAACAAAGGCTCCGCAATGTCAGGAGCCTTGTATTTGCCGATTAACGCGACAGATTGGAAGGGAAGTTTCATGGACGTGATTAAACCATAACACCATGACAATGACAAAGACTAGATAGGCATAATCGTGATACGAGGCTGTGCAGGATATGGCAACGCCCTATTTTAAGGGAGAGACGAATATCGCCATTTATTTGATCGAACATCATTTTTTAGATTTTAAGTCGAAGTGAGGGATAAAGAGCCGCGTCAATTTGTTGTGCCATGCTGCTCGTGCTATTATCCGCGCCCTTGTTTAATTGCGCGTTGCTGCGCATGGCGGGAAGGAAAAGCGAGAAGGGTGAAGAGAGTCGAGGGATGGGTAGCGGGATATGCCACTCCCTTTCCTCTTACCCTTTTCCCTTCCCGAAATATCCCTCCAACTATTTTATCTAAAATGAGTACTGAATCCCTACAAGCCGTGCGCGGCATGAATGATATTTTGCCTGAGGAGGCGGAACGTTGGTTGTGGTTTGAAGCGGTGGTGCGCGATTGGCTGCACAGCTATGGCTATCGCAATATCCGTATGCCGCTGGTGGAGCCGACGGCGTTGTTTAAACGCGCGATTGGCGAAGTGACGGACATCGTTGAAAAAGAGATGTATAGCTTTGAAGATGCGTTGAATGGCGATCAGTTGACCTTGCGCCCTGAAGGCACAGCATCGTGCGTGCGCGCCGTGTTGCAACATAATTTGTTGTACAACGCCCCGCAACGGCTGTATTACAGCGGACAAATGTTCCGTCACGAACGTCCGCAAAAAGGACGCTATCGTCAGTTTCACCAGGTTGGCGTGGAAGCCTTAGGCTTTGCAGGACCTGACATCGACGCAGAACAAATTTTGATGTGCGCAAGGTTGTGGAAAAAATTAGGGATACGCGATGTCACTTTGCAGCTTAATACTCTAGGAGACAGCGCATCTCGTCAACGTCATCGTGTCAATTTGATTGCCTATTTTGAGCAGCATCTCGATTTGCTAGATGCCGAGGCAAAGCGTCGTTTACACACCAATCCTTTACGCATTTTAGATAGTAAAAATCCTGCGATGCAGGAATTGATAATTGCTGCGCCTAAGCTGATGGACGAACTGGATGAAGCGGCAATCGCCCATTTTCAAGCTGTGCAGAGCATATTGACGCAGCATGGTGTGACATTTGAAATCAACCCTCGCTTAGTGCGCGGTTTAGATTATTACAATCGCACGGTGTTTGAATGGGTGACCACGCGCTTAGGTGCACAAGGAACTATTTGCGCAGGGGGGCGTTATGACGGGCTGGTCGAGCAGATCGGCGGCAAACCAACACCTGCTACAGGTTTTGCCATGGGCGTAGAGCGTTTATTGGCATTGTTGGTAGATGATGGTGTGGAGATTCCACGCACACAGTTGGATGTGTATGTCGTGCATCAAGGTGAAATGGCCACGCCATTCGCCAGTGAGATTGCAGAACGACTACGAGATGCTAATTTGCATGTGGTGTTGCATTGTGGCGGCGGAAGTTTTAAATCTCAGATGAAAAAGGCTGATGCGAGTGGAGCCAAACTTGCTGTGGTGATTGGTGATAATGAGGCTCAAGAGCAGGCGGTTAGTGTTAAGGATATGAAAACAGGTGAGCAAATTCGAGTGGGATGTATGGGCTTGCTCGCGACAGTGCATAGTCGTTTGTGATCATTTTTCGATGGGTATTCGTTAGAAATTTTAGTTAGGAGTAGAAAATGGCAGCTTTAGATTTACAAGAACAGGAACAACTGGAAACCTTAAAAAGTTGGTGGAAAGACAATGGTACGAGCATTACCATCGTCGTGTCGGTATTTTTAATTGGAACCTTGGGCTGGTGGGGTTTGAAGACGTACCAATCCAAGCAAGCGCATGACGCAGCAACCTTGTTCCAGCAATTTAACGAACAAATCAGCAGCAAAGATGCCAAGCGCGTCAATGATGCAGCGGCGGCATTAACGGATAAATTCGGCTCGACGTTGTATGCGACTAAAGCGGCATTGGCAGCAGCGCAAGTGAACGAACAGGGCAAAAACTTGGCGCAAGCCAAAACCCAGCTTACTTGGGTAATTGAACACGCTAAAGAAGCAAGTTTAAAAGATGTTGCTCGCTTGCGTTTGGCCGCCATACTATTGGATGAAAAGCAATATGCGGACGCGCTTAAGCATTTGGAAGGTGAGCATCCAGCGGCTTTCGATGCCTTGTATGCTGATTTGAAAGGCGATATTTTAGCTGCGCAGGGTAAAACAGCTGAAGCACAAGCCGCCTACAAATTGGCGTTCGATAAGACTGATGCCAAAAGTAACTACCGCAATTTGATTGAAATTAAATTAGATGGGCTTGGAGCCGCAAAATGAATATCGCACGCTGGTCACTGTGCTGTGGTTTGTTGATGTTGGGCGGTTGCTCAACCATTGGCGACTGGATAAGCGGCAAAAACAATGTTGCAATGCCCTCGAAATTGGTTGAATTTAACCAAACAGCGAGCTTCAATGTACGTTGGCACAGCGAACTGGGCGGTGCAGGTATCAATTTGTTACAACCCGCGATCAGTCAGGATTCCGTATTCGGCGTATCTGGCAAAGGCACGTTAACGCGTCTGGAACGTGCGACAGGTAAGTCACTTTGGCATGTGGAAAGCGGTATTGCCGTATCGGGTGGCGTGGGTATAGGCTCAGGTATTGTGGTGCTGGGCAGTGACAAAGGGGATGTGTTCGCTTACGGCGCAGACGGCAAACTGCGCTGGAAAAGCAAAGTATCCAGCGAGGTGCTCAGTACGCCACAGGTGGCAGATGATGTCGTGGTGGTGCGTAGTGGCGATGGGCATATCGTCGGCATGAGCGCAGCGGATGGCAAACATTTGTGGTCGTATGAACGCAGTACACCCGCTTTGGTGGTGCGCAGCCATGCGGGCGTGGTCATACAACGTGGCGTTGTCTTTGCGGGTTTTGCCGCAGGTAAACTGGCTGCCATTAGTCTCAAAGATGGTTCCGTGCTCTGGGAAAATGCGGTCTCGCAACCGCGTGGCAATACTGAGTTGGAACGCATTAGCGACATTACCAGCAATCCTGTGGTGGATGATGAGCAAGTTTGTGCGATTGCTTTTCAAGGACGGTTAGCCTGTTTCGACGTGGCACAAGGCAGCCCATTATGGACGCGCGATATTTCCAGTGACAAAGGCATGATGTTGTTGCGTAAATTCCTTTACCTGACGGATGCGACAGGGACTTTATTAGCGTTAGACAAGACCACAGGCAACACGCTGTGGAAAAACGATCAACTCGTGCGACGCAGTACCACGACACCTTATACGCAGGGTGATTACACCGTATCAGGTGATTTTGAAGGTTATCTGCACGCACTCAATCGTGAAGATGGACATTTTGTGGCGCGCATACGACTGGGTGATACCACCATACAAGGCGCACCGTTGGCACTCGACGATGGCTTATTGGTTCAAACACAAGGCGGCGGGTTGTATTCCTTGTCGCTGCATTAAAATTTTTTATTCAAGGACGTAGGTCTGACTTTGCTCTGACCTACAGAGACGGACGGTTTTACCCTTCTCCCTTAACCCTTCACTTGGTTTTGATATTATGCTCCCCACACTCGTTTTAGTCGGCCGCCCCAATGTGGGCAAATCGACTTTGTTCAACCGCCTCACCCGTAGCCGCGACGCGCTGGTAGCCGATCAACCAGGCTTAACCCGTGACCGCCATTATGGGCGGGGCAGGGTGGGTGAACGCCCTTATCTGGTGGTGGATACAGGCGGGCTGGAACCTGTCGCCAAAGAAGGTATTTTGTTTGAAATGGCGAAACAAAGCCGTCAAGCCGTGGATGAAGCTGACGTGGTGTTGTTTATCGTCGATGGTCGGGCAGGCTGCACCCCGCAAGACATGATTATCTCCACGCAATTGCGTAGAACAGGCAAGCCGATTTTGCTGTTGGTCAACAAAGCGGAAGGCATGATGCGCAGCAAAGTGACGGCGGACTTTTTTGAATTAGGCTTAGGCGAACCGTATCCGATTTCTTCTGCGCATGGCGACAACGTCAATGAAGTAATCGAAATCGCAATGGAGCACTTCCCTGACGAAATTATTGAAGAAGAAACAGGCGCAGAAAAACCGCCTAAATTAGCGATTGTTGGCCGTCCGAACGTTGGTAAGTCGACGCTGGTGAATGCCATTTTGGGTGAGCAACGCGTGATTGCCTTTGACCAACCTGGCACAACCCGTGACAGTATCTACATCGACTTTGAGCGTGACGGTAAGCAATACACCATCATTGACACCGCTGGCGTGCGTCGCCGTGGCAAGGTGGATGAAGCCATCGAAAAGTTCTCGGTGATCAAAACCATGCAGGCAGTGGAAGATGCCAATGTTGTGGTGTTGGTGGTGGATGCCAAAGATCAAATCACTGAGCAAGATGCCCACGTCGCGGACTTCGTGCTGCAAGCAGGGCGCGCGCTGGTTGTGGCGGTGAATAAATGGGACGGGCTGGACGAACATCAGCGCATGATGGTCAAAAATGACATGGAGCGTAAGCTGCATTTCTTAGCTTTTGCCAAACGCCATTACATTTCTGCACTCCATGCCAATGGCATCCCCAGTGTGCTGAAATCGGTGGACGAAGCCTACGCCGCTGCCATGGCGAAATTATCTACGCCACTCCTGACGCGTGCCTTGATTAGCGCGTTGGATACCCAGCGTCCGCCTAAAAATGGTCGTTTCCAACCCAAAATGCGCTACGCCCACCAAGGCGGCAGTAATCCCCCGCTGATCGTCATTCACGGCAGTGGTTTGGACGATGTGCCTGCCAGCTACACCCGCTTTTTGGAACGCACTTTCCGCGAGATTTTCAAGCTGGAAGGAACACCCATGAAGATTCAGTACAACTCCACCAAGAATCCATTTGAAGGTAAAAAGCCGCGTGCCCTCACCGAAGCCGAACAACGTTCAGCCCACCGCGCACGGATACGTGGCCGCAAGATGTGGGGCGGCTAGAACCTTACGATCTACTGCGAAGCCGTGATCGGGACTTATGAGCTGCTCTTCGCCCAGATGACGACCTCTCGCTACAGATCGTAAACAGGTTCTTAGGTTATTCTCTCACTTTGCCTCTCAAGCTTTTGAGTTGGCCATGCTGCGTTTTACGATCAACCCGTTCAATTTGTGAGCGGCGCGAAGGGCGGCTAGCTCGTCTTGGAGTAGGCGCAATCGCGACCAGCTGCAAGAGGTTTTTCAGCCGTTGCAACGCGATGCCTCGATTTTTATCCTGACTACGAAATTCCTGAGCTTTGATAATGACCACGCCATCTTTACTGATGCGCTGGTCATTGTGCTGTAACAAACGTTGTTTGACATCTTCGGGTAATGACGAAGTCGTAATAGCAAAGCGCAAGTGCACCGCACTGGACACTTTATTGACGTTTTGTCCCCCCGCGCCTTGTGCCCGCACAGCAGTTAACTCGATTTCTCGCAGAGGAAGATAAAGGTGAGGTGCAATATAAAGCATAAATGTGTTGGCTAAAAATGAGTGCGCAATGTCCTCGTGTGCGGGGAATTTGTCAAGAGAACGTGTGTTCTATGCGTGTGAATTTAACCACAACACACAACAATTCATGCGCGTTACATGCAATGGGTATAACATTCAATGTAGCACTTGGCTATTTCGAGGCGCTATTTTAAACTCCCTACCTCTGCTTTATTGAATAAGCGAGTATGCAAAGGGCATCCCATACGGGGTGGATATATTGTTAAACAGAAAGAAGGAAAATCATGAAAAAAGTAATCGTAGGTATGGCAGTTGTAGGTTTGTTCGCAGCAAGCAGCGCAATGGCAATTGATTTACCTAAAGATGCACAGTCAAAATGTGGTGCTTGCCATAAAATGTCTGGCAAAGCGATGGGTCCTAGCTGGGAACAAATGGCTGAAAAATACAAAGGTAAAGCTGATGCTGAAAAGACCTTGGTGACAAACATCACAGCAGGCGGCAAGTTCGGCTGGAGCATGGGCAATATGCCTGCTAAAGGTAGTGGCGCATCCGCAGAGCAAATTGCTTTATTTGCAAAATTTATCGCTGTGGATATGAACGCAGCAGCGAAGTAATATGTAAATCTGGTTTAAGCCCGACTTCTTGCAGCTGAACCTGCATCAACGCAAAAAGCCGACATTTGTCGGCTTTTTGTTTGTCTGGAGCGCAGATTACGCGCTCAATACTTCCCACATTGCCGCGCACACGCGTTCGACATCGGCTTCGTCCATCTGGGCGAACATCGGCAAGCTGACGATTTGTTTGCCGACATGTTCGGCGACGGGGAACATGCCTTCGTGGAAGCCGCGTTCGCGGTACAAGGTGAATAAATGTATCGGCGCATAGTGGAAGCCCACGCCGATGTTAAATTCTTTCATTCGGGTCATAAATTCGGGGCGAGTCATGCGATCAGGCAGCACGATTTGGAATAAATGCCAGTTGGTTTGCTCAAATTCTGCGGGCGGCAGTTGTGCACCTGTTTTGGCTTCAAACTCCGCGCCCAAGGTGGTGAAATAATGGCGCGCCAGTTTGCGGCGTTGCGCGGTGATCTTGTCCAATTGGGCAAATTGTCCCAAGCCAATCGCGGCAGCGATGTCGGTCATATTGAATTTGCCGCCCAACACATCCACGTCAATGCCATCTACTCCGCCGCGTGTCACGCCTTGCAAGCGGTATTTCTCCGCCAATTTGGCTTCGTCGGCATTGTTTAACACCAAACAACCGCCTTCTGAAGTAGTGATATTTTTATTGGCTTGAAAACTAAACGACACAAAATCGCCAAATGAACCAATGGGTTGCCCGTGCCAGGTTGAACCAATCGCCTGCGCCGCATCTTCAATCACGCGCAAATTGTGTTGTTTGGCAAGCGCATACAGCTTATCCATATCCACGGGCTTGCCCGCCAGATACACGGGAATAATCGCCTTGGTGCGTGGCGTGATCGCAGCAGCAACCTTGTCCAAATCGAGGTTGCGGGTAATCGGGTCAATGTCTGCGAACACAGGCGTAGCCCCCACTTCCAAAATCACATTCGCCGTCGCCACCCACGAAATCGGCGTGGTAATCACCTCATCGCCCTCGCCTATGCCCGCGATACGCAAAGCAATTTCCATGGTGCAAGTGCCAGAATTAAACGTGCGCACGGGACGACCGCCAAAATACGCCGACAACTGCGCTTCAAACGCCGCCACCTTAGGCCCGCTGGTAATCCAGCCCGACCGCAGCACGTCCCCCACCGCCGCAATGGTCGCTTCGTCGATAAAAGGTTGAGAAAAAGGGAGATGACGGGTCATGGTTTAAGTCCTTAAAATAAATAACGAGCCTACAGGTTAAACATAGCAAATACTGATTTTATCTTCCGTTCGTGGTGAGCTCGTCGAACCATAGCGGAAGATCAACAAAACTTACCCTTCGACAAGCTCAGGGCGAACGGATTTGCTCAGTGTGTCCCTACGCAAACGGGCACGCACTGTATCAAGAAAAGCCCACCTTGGCATCTGCAACCTGCTCGAATAGGCAAGGCGAATTTAAACATAAATAGTGGGCGCGCGCAGCTTATTCACCCCACGCCGTTTTGGCGTGCAACCACAAACCTTTAGCGATGATCTTCACACTTTTCCTGCTTAATGACTTTGTTGGATGGTGAAGAGGGGATCGTTCTCGCCAGGCGAAAGCCGACAGGATTGCTGCGGTCAGCGAAATGGTAAGTCGTTTCTCCACAATTCGGACTGGGTTCACCTGAATCTAGCGAGCCGCCACACGAAATATCGTTGTTACCTTCTTCACTCACTTGCGGATTCTTGTCCTGAACCAACTCATCCGCATTGCCGTTCATGTCGTAAAGTCCCCACGCATTGGGTAATTTCATGCCGACGGGGTGGGTAAATTCTAAATCAGAATTTTCGCTACTCCATGCCACGGCAAAAACGTCATCCCCCCCACAATAGGCGGTCGCCTTTCCTGCAAAGCAGGCGTATGTCCATTCGACCTGAGTTGGCAAACGATAATGCTTGCCTGTTTTAGCATTCAGCCTTCGGATAAATTCTTCCACTTTGGCAGCGTCTCCTACAGTTGCAGCACACAAATCACACTCACCTGCCCGACGTTCCCCCCCCATGACCGCACGCCATTGTTGACTCGTCACCTCATATTTTCCGATTTGGAATGCGGGTAATAGGGGGGTGCAGTCATCATCGACAACCACTCCCGCTGGCACATCCACCATATCAGGGCGGGTAGGCGAAACAAGGGGAAGCGGCAGTGATACCTCTTGTGCTAAAAACGCGAAGCGTTCAGATAACACCCTCGCTTTATAGTTAGCATCTCGCGTGATTAAAAAAACCAGTTCGGTTAATTGATCGACGCTCATTTTGGACAAGCGGGCATACCAACCATTTTTGGACGACGAAGCGATATGCGGATTACGCTTAATCTCCCGCTTTAGCCACATAAACAGCGATTCCTGCTGTTTATGCGCAAAAACATCTCTGATAAACCAAGATGTTGGCTCCATCCTAGAATGTAGATTGGGAATAGTGGTTTCAAAAATTTTGCTTTGCGCCTCATTCCCCCGCGCCGTTGACTGTTTTGTCGCCCCCTTTTTTCGCTTGACGGGGGCTTTCGCGGGTTGAGTTTGAAAGGCAACCCGTTGGATATTTTGGGCTTTAACGTCCATTTCGACCATCCAAGCCGTGTCGGCTTCGATTTTGACCTCACCGCGTGCTTGCCACGCCCACGCCGCCGTAATGATAACGCCCACCAAAAACCACAACCGCTGACCTTGCACGCGATTAAGTGCTGCTTGGTGGCGAGCTTCCGCCTCGGCGAGGCGTTGCGCATCGGGGGAAGCGCATAAAGGGGTGCGGTCGAAAATGTTCATCTCGTTTAAATCGTTCATGTTATGCCTCCATTGGGGTGAATTACCAATACATTGAGCAAGGTATGATGTGCCGACAGGCGCATCAATCTCGTTTAAATTCAAAAAGATGCGCCTGTCGGCACATCCTACGCACTGGTGATAAGAAACCTAAATCTTTCCGCCATGGGGAAGTTTGTCTGGATTGGATGCAGGGGATATAGGTAGCGTTGTCACAGGGTCAAAGCACCCACTTGCACGAGTCCCCTCAAACGCATCAATTAACCGATTTCGCATGTTTGGGTTATCGTGAAACACTGTCATCCAAATACTAAAAAACCCTCTAGCGGCAGCCAATTTAGTTGTAACGTCTTGGGCTAGAAGATTACTAGGGTCTGAATCTAAATCATTCTTTGCATCCTGCGCTTCAGACCAGACCTCTAACCGCTGGGCAACACGATCTAAGGCCACCGCTTTGCCATTCTCATCGAAAATCTTAGAAACTGATTTATCCAACCCTGTTAGCGACAAAGTATGGTGAGCGAACATTTCCAAGCCTGCTTTTCTCGCGGCGGCAGAAGGAGTTACCCGTCCATCCAACGTGTATTCAAACGCAATAAAAGTGTTGTCTCTGTCAGGGAGCAATACATCAGAAAAGACCACATCTTTGTCTTTTTTAGTTGAGTTGCAATTTACACAAGCAAGCAGATAGTTATTCCAAGAGCCTTCCAAGTGCGCATAGGCTGGCAAGCCTTTTGGTTGAATATGTTCTACAGCAAGTTGAGTAGCAATGTAGCGTTCGCAGTAACTACAGTAATGCCCAAGCCGAGAAACCAAAAAAAGCTTTGCATCTTCGTAATTATGAAAATCAGCAGGTTGTGGTGAGTTTCCTCGAAACACGGGACGCATCACTCACTCCCCCAATTTAACGATGCGTTTCCGTTCCAAAAATGCTTGGAATGCTGGATTGCTTGCATAAGGACCGATTCCTTGGGCAAGTTGTTCTTTATATCCAGCAAGTTTCTCAGCGGGAGACATCGCCGCCTCGTCCAGCGTTTCCAAATAGCGTTTCGCTGCACCTTTCATTGTTTCGTAGCGTAAACTAACTTGAGGATTTGGAATACCCATAATTCCTTGTGCAATCTGCTCAACCGATATATTGGCTAATTCAGCCGTAGGTTGTCCGTCCAGCATAATTAACTCCTCGCCAGAACGCAGCGACTGAATCAAAAAAGGCGAATGCGTGGTGCAAATAAACTGTACTTTCGGAAATGTCTTCCGCAGGTTTTCAATAATGCCGCGTTGCCATTTGGGGTGTAGATGCAAATCCAGTTCGTCGATCAGCACAATGCCTGACGTTTCCGCGCAGACTTTTTCGCCCAAGTGGGGATTCATAATAACGGCGCGGCGGGTTAAGTCGCAGAACAGCCCGATGATGGTACGCTGTCCGTCGCTGAGATGTTCAAGTGGAATCGTCTTGCCATCGTCAAAATCCAACACGATGCCGCTCCGATCAAAGTCATACCGAATGGCGGTGCAATTCTCAATCGCGGCTTTGACCGCAACTTGAAAAAGCTGAATTTTAGACTTGGCTCGCTCTGAACCTTTTGCCGCCATGTCTTCTTTAAACACCCAAGTTGCCACCTCGATTAAATCCGCGCCCGTATGAAAACAATCTATATAGGGATCAAAACGTGAATAACGCTTGGTTGCCGCTGCTTCAGGATCGAATTTTTTAGTCGTTTTCCACAAGCGGTCACATTCATAGAACGCAATCAGCGGTAAATCAAACGATTGCCCTTGTTCGATATAGTGCAGCACATCCGTCCCTAATCGCGCAAAGTCAATGTTTTGTTTGATGCCACTGTCATACACAATCTGACCTTTGGCAAAGGTATGCTCACCCGTGTCTTGGCGTGTACGCGTCCAACTTGCTGTGGCGTTTTCGGCTTGTTGTTGATAATCAACAATTTTGGTCGTGCCTTGTACCCCAATTTGAGTAAAGCGACTTTTGGTAAACCGCCCTGCTTCTTGCACCTCCCGAATTTCATCGTCTTCAATCGGGCGTAAATTTTGGTCGTCTTTGATATAGGCGTGCGCCCAACCGCCCAACGCGACCGCCAAGGCACGCAGCAAAGTGGTTTTGCCTTTGCCGTTTTCGCCCACCACCAAGTTAAATTCAGGGTGAAAGTGAAAGGTCGATGCTTCAAAACATTTGAAATTGGTGACTTTAAGCTGTTCGATTTTTAGCACCGCAATTCGTCGAGAACCATTTGAATGATCTCTAACCAGTTGGGTTGTGCGATGATCTTTGCCTAAGGTCTTCTCAAGAATGGTCAAACTGCGCTGAAATAAAGGCGCGGCGGCGGCATAGTTGCCTTGGGCTTGATAAAGCACGGCTAAATTATTCAAACTCGAGGCAAAATCGGGATGCTCTTTCCCTAAGGTTTTTTCCCGAATCTCTAAGCTACGTTGGTACAAAGGTTCAGCCGCCGCGTAGTTGCCTTGGGTTTGATAAAGCCCTGCCAAATTATTCAAATTCATGGCAACATCTGGATGCTCTTTGCCGAAGGTTTTTTCCAGAATCACCAAACCACGTTGATACAAAGGTTCAGCCGCCGCGTAGTTACCTTGGGTTTGATAGAGTGCGGCTAAATTATTCAAACTCGTGGCAACATCGGGATGTTCTTTTCCCAATGTTTTTTCCCGAATCACCAAGCTACGTTGATACAAAGGTTCAGCGGCTGCGTAATTGCCTTGGTTTTGATAAATCCCCGCCAAGTTATTCAAGCTTTGAGCAACATCAGGATGCTCTTCTCCCAAGGTCTTTTCGCGAATGGTTAAGCTGCGTTGGAGCAAAGGTTCAGCGGCTACAAAATTCCCTTGGGTTTGGTATAGCACGGCTAAATTATTCAAGTTACTGGCAACATTGGGATGGTCATTTCCCAAAATTTTCTCGAACATCACCAAGCTACGTTGCAACAAAGGTTCAGCCGCAGCATAGTTACCTTGATCTTGATAAAGCAGAGCTAAATTATTCAAACTTTGAGCAACATCGGGATGGTCATTCCCCAAGGTTTTTTCGCGTATGATTAAGCTGCGTTGATACAAAGGCTCGGCTTTGGTGTAGTTGCCTTGTGCTTTATAAAGCACAGCTAAGTTATTCAAGCTTTGAGCAACATATGGATGGTCTTTGCCCCAGACAGCTTCCCGAATACTTAAGCTGCGTTGGTATAAAGGTTCGGCTTTGGTGTAGTTGCCTTGTGCTTTATAAAGCGCGCCTAAATTATTCAGACTTTGGGCAACATCGGGATGGTCTTTGCCCAAAGTGCTTTCCCAAATCGCCAAACTACGTTGATACAAAGGCTCAGCAGCAGCATAGTTACCTTGGGCTTTATAAAGCGCGGCTAAGTTATTCAAACTTTGAGCAACATCGGGATGGTCTTTGCCCAAAGTGCTTTCCCGAATCGCCAAACTACGTTGATACAAAGATTCAGCCTCTGCGTAGTTACCTTGCTCAAAATGACGCATCCCTAACTGATTTAAGTATTGCGCCAAATCAGGATGATCTGCCCCTAAGGTCTGCTCCATCATGGTCAAACGCGCTTGTATTTCGGCTTCGCCCTGTTGCGCGAGGGAAAGTGCTTGATTGACGATGTTTTTTGATTCACTGGCGGACAACAACCGTTGCAGGGCGCGTTCCATCACCGCTTTTGCGGCAATGGCATCTTTTTCTTTGGCTTGTTTGAGAAGTTGTTCGGCGCGGATAAATTCGGCTTGGGCAAAAGCGGTGTGGGCTTGTTCCAGCAGTGCAATAGCTTCAGGGTCTTCGGGTTTGAACTGAGCAAGATTTCGGTGAAAATTACTTTGTGCTTCGGGTGTCATACCATTCCTTCCGTTCCAACATGATGCGGCTGATTACTAAGGAGATGCTGATTAAATCCGTTCGCCCTGAGCTTGTCGAAGGGTGAATGGATTTAATTAATTGATTTAATTAAATTTTCAGTTAATGGTTCGACAGGCTCACCACGAACGGAAAATTTAATCAGTGTCTCCCTACCTTACCTTTTGTTGCGACAAATTACGCCCTCGAAATCACCACCACGCCGACGATAATAATGCCCATGCCGATCAGCTTGCTGGGGGTGATGGCTTCTTCAAATAGGTAATTGGCTGCGACGGCGTTGACGATATAGCCCAACGACAGCAAGGGGTAGGCGATGCTGACTTGTACCCGCGATAACGCCAAAATCCACACCACTACGCCGACCACATAGCAGGTGAGCGCGCCGATGATGTGGGGTTCGGTGGCGAGTTTCCAGCCGATGGGGAGGATGTTTTCGCGGGTGTATTCAAAATAGCCAATCGCATTTGTGCCTGATTTGATGAGCAATTGCGCGGCGACGTTGAGCATCACGCCTGTGACGATGAGGATAAAACTAATCATACTCATGGTTTTTTCACCACGATATGTAGCGTGTCTTGGAAAATGATAGTCATGGGGATACCTTGTTGTTGTAATTGCGGATAAGCCCAGACGGGCATGATCGCCAGTGCTGCGGGTTGTGTTGCCCACACCTCGCCAAATGCCGCCAAGGTGGGAACCCAGCGTTGTGGTTCTTGTTTGATGCCGAATGCCATTTCGTCTTGGTATTGCACCAAAATGAAGGTGTGTTTGAGGTAGAACGCCAAGGTTTGTTCGTAGGTCAGCACTGAATAGAATGGGATGGTGGGCGTGACGTGCGAGCGAATGGCGTGGGCGAGGTGTTTGGCGGAGCGTTCTTGCGCCACGGTTTCATAGCCTGTTAAGGAGATTTGCGCCATGAGCAAAGCAGACAGCGACAGCACCAGCACCGCCGTGGGTTTGCGTTGCTTGAGCAGCAAAGTGATTGCAACCAATACGCCGATCAACAACGCGCCTGCCCCTGTCACCAGCCAAGGTTGATAGTTCGGGTACAAGGATTTTTGCAACACGCTATCCGCGAAGCGATCCACATTCAGCCCCATCCAGATAAATGCGCCCGCCACAGGCACGATGGGTATCAGTTGCCAAATCAAGGTGTTTTCGCGAATCTCAGTCAGGCGTTTACCCATCAATAATGCCAGCGCGGGGAACATCGGCAGCAAATACGACGGCAACTTAGAACCCGATACTGAGAAAAACACGTAGATAAACACTGCCCAAATCAGCAAGAAGCGCGTAGGGTGAAACGGCTTGTCGGACAGGCTGTAATGTTTCGGCACGCGCCAACTGCGCGCCATGCTGTCAAACATCAACAATGTCCACGGCAACGCACCCGCGATGAGAATCGGCACAAAGTAGTACCAAGGTTGGTAGCGTCCTAAATCCTTGGTGGTGAAGCGGGTGTAGTGTTCGTAAATAAAGAATCGCTCGAAAAATTCGGGATTGGCTTTCATCACCAAATAAAACCATGGCGCGGTAATAGCAAAGAAAATCGCCAGCCCTGAAAGCCAGTGCATCCGCTTCAATACGCCCAAGTCGCGATGGATGGCGGCATAAATCAGCACCGCCGTACCAGGGAGAATAATGCCCATCAAGCCTTTGCTCAGCACCGCCAACGCCATGCCCGCCCATGCTAGCCACATGCCGTTGCGCTGCGATTGCGGGTCGGTGGCACTTTGCCCGAACAACAACCCGACGATGCCCAGCGTGATAAAGAACGTCACGCCCATATCCAGCGTATTGGCGTGCGACATCAGCACATACAGCAAGCTACTGCCCAAGAGCAGCGTGGCATACCACGCGGTTTCGCGTCCAAACAGGCGCACGCCCGCAATCCACACCAGCACAATGCCCGCGAAACCTGTCAATGCCGTCCATAAACGCGAAGTCCATTGATGTTGACCAAACACGGTGTACGCCGTGGCGGTCGCCCAGTATTGCAGCGGCGGCTTTTCGAAATACTTCAGGTCATTTAAGCGCGGGGTGGTCCAATCGCCGCTCACCACCATTTCACGCGGGATTTCGGCATAACGTCCTTCGTCAGGCTTAATCAGCGTGCGGTATTCTAAATTGCAAAACCAGATAAATAGCACGGCGATGACCAGCCACCAGCCGTGTTTAGGGGCAACATATCCCATTAGTGAGTTCCTTTTGTAGCAATCAGCAGCAACGAGCCGCCGATAGGGAAAGTGATACCGAGCGACAGTAAGCTGCGTTCCAGCTTCATCACCGCGCTCAGCAGTTTGTTAGCAAATTTACCGATTTTGAATCCCGCATCCATTTGGTCATCGGCTTGTGCAGATTTTTGCAACCAGCGTGAAGCCAACATCAGTGGCAACAATAGTGACACAAATGAGCTGACGTACCCGACTTTGAAGCCCGCTTGTTGGACTTTTTTCACCAATTCGCGGCGGGTGTAGCGACGTTTGTGATGGGCATAATCATCCGTCGCACTCCATAACCACTGATGCTGTGGCACGGTCAAGACGATGCCACCACCCGTTTGGCACGCGGCAAAAATTTGGTTTAACGCTGCTTGGTCGTCCTCGATATGTTCCAGCACATCAAACGCGCCAATCAAATCAAACTCCTCGCGAAAAGGAATATGACAGGCATCCATTTGAAACAAAGTCGCACTCGGTACGCGACTTTGGGCGAAATGTAGACCTTGGGTAAAAATATCGCTGCCACTGAGTTGCGCATCAGGATAAGTGCGACGGGTGTTTGCCAGCACAAACCCCGTGCCACAGCCAATTTCTAAAATATGCCGCGCTTGCGGAAAATGCCGCAACATGCGGTCACGCAACACCTGATTGCGTCCCACAAACCAAAAGTGTCCCGCCTCTACTGCCGCATAGCGTTTGAAAGTATCAGGATTAAAGCCATCATTTTGTGCCGCCAGATCAGGCGCAAAGGCATTAAAACCTTCGCGTTGCGTGGGTACGGCACCGCAAGACGGGCAAGTCCAGTGGGGTTCGGTAAAAGGGTGTTGGCAAGCCAGACAAAATTTCATGGTGGATATTGCTGGCAGACATGCCAAAACATTAAGCGGGCGCGGATTTTAACGTGTCCCACTGATTTCATTCAATGAAAATGCACAAAACTGTCATTTTTGTGATTTAGCAGGTGGCTAGTCTATACTTCCACCCCTTTATTTCAGGAGACGAGGATGGTCAACGTTTATGCTTTTCTCGCCATCGGCTGCGGCGCGGCGGTCGGTGCATGGTTGCGTTGGGGCCTGGGGCTGTGGTTTAACACCTATTTACCGCAACTCCCCCCTGGTACGCTCATCGCCAATTTATTGGGCGGCTATTTGATTGGCGTGGCATTTGCTTTCTTTATTCAGCATCCCAGCGTCTCACCCGAATGGCGATTGTTGATTATCACAGGATTCTTAGGCGGACTGACCACATTTTCAACCTTCTCCGCTGAAACCGTGACGTTATTGCTGCGCGGTCAATATGGCTGGGCGGTGGGGATTATTTTGACCCATCTAGGTGGCTCATTGTGCATGACGATTTTGGGCATTCAAACCTTTAAGTGGATGAATACCACATCATGAGCCTACTCACTTTTTACGTTGGCTAACAACATCATTACGCTGGCATGCCACCATAATGGATGGTGGTTAGAAGCTACAAAAATATGCGTATTTCAGGCGGAACCGCCGTCCTTGCCAGTGTGGGTATCACGCGACATTGAAAATTGTATGAAGATATTTATTTTGGCGGGTCGATAAATCGTCTTTCAAGGTGCAATGTCTCCACCGAATCATAGATTTCATCGAAATTCGTACCCGCGTTTATTTACAGCACTATAAAAGTTTTTCATATCTAGACATACACTATCGTGTAGCTCTTTGGTGTCGCTGCCCCCGCCCGTTTGGGTGGGGGTTAGTTGTTTTAAGTGTATGTTTTAATTGTTTTTATAACCCATTCTTTTGACCCTTTAGAGTCGTTGTGAGTTGTATCATGTCGGCGTAGCATGCCGCGCTGTTAAATGATAAACATGTATGCTAAGGGGTGAAACATGGTGACAGAGGCTTTAAACGACGGGGATCGTCGTAATTTCTTAATTAAGCTGACTTCGGTGGTCGGGGGGGCGGGGGTCGCGGCAACCTGTGTGCCGTTTGTGGCGAGTATGAATCCCAGTTCGGATGTGCTGGCTAAGGCCGAGACCGAAGTGGATTTAACCCATATCACACTTGGTGGGATGCACACCGTGGCATGGCAGGGTAAGCCCGTGTTTATCTTGCACCGTACCCCTGAACAAATAAAAGCCTCTGCTGAGTCGAATGGCGGACTTCAGCCCGAAGCGGATAGCAAGCGCGTCCAAAAACCTGAATGGCTGGTGGTCATTGGGGTTTGCACCCACATGGGTTGCGTGCCGAACAAAGAAGGTCCTGGTTGGGAATGTCATTGCCATGGCAGTCAATATGACGATAGTGGTCGGGTGATACGCGGTCCTGCCCCGAAGAATCTGGAAGTCCCGCCATATCATTTCGTCGCTGACAATAAAATTGTCATCGGAAAGGCTTAGGAGACCATCATGCCGCATCGCATTATTAATTGGATTGACCAGCGTTTTCCGCTTACCAGCTTCGTCAAGCATGAACTGACAGGCTATCCCACCCCACGCAACCTCAGTTATTGGTGGAACTTCGGCTTTTTAGCGGGGTTTGTACTGATGCTGCAAGTGGCGACGGGGATTTTCCTCGCTATGCATTACAAGGCAGACATCGCAATGTCGTTTGATTCCATACAACACATCATGCGTGATGTGAATTATGGCTGGCTGTTGCGCTATCTACATTCGACGGGGGCTTCTGCTTTCTTCTTTGTGATTTTTATCCACATGGCGCGCACTTTGTACTATGGTTCGTATCGTGCACCGCGTGAATTGTTGTGGTGGACAGGGCAGGGACTGTTGCTGTTGTTGATGGGCACGGCATTTATGGGGTACTTGTTGCCATGGGGACAGATGTCCTTCTGGGGTGCAACCGTCATTACCAATCTGTTCCGTGCCACGCCTTTTATTGGCGATCAAGTGGTGATTTGGCTGCGCGGCGATTACACCGTGGGTGATGCCACGCTGACCCGATTCTTTGCCTTGCATTATTTGTTTCCATTCTTGATTATCGGCGCGGTCATCGTACATCTGGTGGCTCTGCATACGGTTAAAAGCAGCAACCCCAGCGGGATCAATTTGCAAGACAAGGACAACATCCCTTTCCACCCTTATTTCACTATCAAAGATTTATATGGTTTAGGGCTGTTCTTGATGTTGTACAGCGTATTTGTGTTCTTTATGCCTGATAGCTTGATTGAACCTGCTAACAACATTCCCGCTAATCCGATGGTTACGCCGAACCACATCGTGCCTGAATGGTATTTCCTGCCGTTCTACGCGATTCTGCGTTCGGTGCCCAATATGGTGGGCGGTGTGGTCGCGATGGGTGTGTCGGTATTGATCTTCGCCTTTATGCCGTATTTAGATCGATCCCGCATCCCAGGTGGCGCACATTACCGTCCGATGTTCCGTGGTTTATTCTACTTTTTTGCGATAGATATGGGCGTATTAGGCTACATAGGCTACATCCCACCGACTGAACAATCCATTTTGATTGGGCAGGTTGCTACCTTCATCTATTTCACCTTGTTTCTGATTTTGCCCTTCCTTTCAAAATTTGAAGAACGATGGTTGATGAAACGCGGATTAACGCCCGAAATTGAGGCACTGATTGCCAGCGAAGCCAAAGAGATAAGCGAAAAAAGCAAAAAAAGGAGCAAACGATGAATAAGTTTATGATGGTATTGGCATCCTGTTGCCTCGCCGCAAGCGCGCTGGCTTCAGAAGTTAAGCTGGATACGGTCAAAGTGGGTATTGATAAGCCCACCGTGGGACGAGGCGTAGAAGCCATGATGACTGATTGCCATTCTTGCCACAGCATGAAATACATTAAGTATCGTGACTTGCTGAGCTTAGGCGTGGACAAGAAAAAGGTCGATGAATGGCGTGGCGATCAACCAATGGATGCGGCTTTGATGGCACAAATGCCAGAAGCTGATGCGATGGCGGCCTATGGTTCAGCACCGCCTGACTTGAGCTTGATGGCAAAAGCGCGTGAAGGCGGTGCGAACTACGTGTATTCCTATCTGCTAGGCTATTACACGACACCCGATGGCACGACGCATAATCACATTTTTCCTGCCACTAAAATGCCTGACATTTTGGGTATGAGTAATGCCAAGGAAGCGGCTGAGCGTACCGCCATACAAGGCAAAGCGCGAGACATTGTTTCCTACTTGGTTTGGGCCTCGGATCCGCACGCGCAGGAGCGGCAAAGTTTAGGCTATTATGTGATGGGCTATCTGTTTGTATTGACGTTGATGCTGTATTTTGTCAAAAATCAAATATGGGCTAAGTTGAAATAAACCTTTTAAATGAGTGAGGTACAAAATGAAACGCTTTCAATCTATTGTGGTTCTGTCATTGCTAATGATGTCCTCGTGGGCGGTTGCTGCACCCCAAACGCCTACGCCACCAGTCAGTTATAAAACGGATGTGACGCCTATCATTCATGACTATTGTTTGAGCTGCCATGAACCTGGAGGCAAGGGGTTTGAGAAAAGTGGCTTGGATATGCGCACTTACGCCAGCTTGATGAAAGGCACAAAATTTGGTGCCATCGTTAAACCAGGCGACAGCTTTACCAGTATTTTGATTCAAGTGGTAGAAGGGCGCGTTCACGCTTCCATCAAAATGCCTTACGGCATGAGTGGTGGACTTGCCAAAGACAAAATCGGCGTACTGAAAAAATGGGTCGATCAAGGTGCAAAAGACAATTGATAGATCGTGCTGATGGCTGAACCGTAACAGAGCCGCTTTACGCGGCTCTTTGTTTTGGTGTGTTGTAATATTTGGGTCAAGATAAAGCTGTGTGCCATACCTTTCACGGGGAAGGGCTAGCGGTTGATCGTCTCATTACTCACTAACGCCAATACAGCTTTTTCAAGATGTCGATAGCTGGGAGAGCGTTCGCGCAGGTGGTTTAAATTCAACTGGCTGACAATTTTGACTTGATGCACCGTTTCTTTGTACGCAATACCGCTAGGCATTGCTTTGGATAACCATTCTTTCGCCCCGCGCACGCTTTCAGGCGATGACGGAAATGCGGTGACTTCGGGAATATCTTTCAGTATTTTTCGGGTGGCATCCCGATCTGCAAGAAACAGTGTTTCAAACTCTTTGACCATAAAAGATACTTTGAACGGCCATTCAGGTCGCAAAGCGAGGGCTTTTTCGTAGAATGGTGCTGCGGATTTCACGACGCAATCGCAGTCTTTACAATCAAAATCAATCAGCAATAAAATCGCCGCGTCTTCTTTGATCGCCATTTTGAATACATTTTCAAAGTTGGCATGGATTTTGGGCAAATCGCCGCGTTTATGCGCTAACACTTCCACTTCAAAATGCTGGTGATGATGCAAAATGCGCCTGAGTAATTCGGGGACGGCTTTTAAATCGCCCTCGCCCTCCACAATCGCCAACAGTTTTTTCATTGCCCCTCCGCCAACAGCCCCTCAGACACCATCAATTCTTGCAACGAAATCAGATTTTCTTTCACCGATTCCATTTGCGAAGTTTTAATTGGCGACACGCGGGTTTTCCCATCTTGCATCGAGACAATGCGAATTTCTTCAGGCTGAAAATGATCGACCAAATACGGGCTGTGGCTGGTAATTAGCAATTGCGTGCGTTCCGACACTTCGCGGAAGGCTTCCGCTAACATGACAAGAATCGCGGGATGGATGGTTTGTTCAGGTTCTTCTAAGGCAATAAACGGCGGCGGTGGGGTTTGATACAGGGCAAGCAAGATACCGAAAATTCGCAATGTGCCATCGGAAAGTTGCACGGGATCAAAGGCGTGTATAGTTTCGCCGTTTTTAACGTGAAATTGAGGAACAAGGTAAGAACCGACGGATAAAACCGAAATATCCTGCAAGGTCGGCATCACGACTTGCATCATCTCCAAGATGCGCCCGAACGCTTCTTGTCCATCATTGGTTTTTTTCAGTGCCTTGAGTACAGAAGCCCAGTTTGCGCCTGACTCTTTCATCCTCTCGTCGGTATCTGGTCGCGCTACTTCGCGCAATGTGTTGGGGAAAATGGAAGAAAAGCGAAGTTGTGAAAGGAAGTCAACGAGAGAAGTTGCAATTCCCTCACCCCAAGATTGATTGAGAAACGATTGCTCCTTGGGTACTCTAAATGCGTGACTTCCTTGGTTAGCGTTAATACTTGTTATTGTGGTATGCCCCGTTGCATCACGTTTAATACGCTGCACTTCAAAGAGTGGGTTATTGGCATCCCAATGAATCGCACCAATGAGCATGGTATCAGCCACCTCGGCGCGCTCTTGTTTGATTAGGTAATTACCCTCCGCTAGACTTTGAATGGTGATTTCATAAAATCCCTCAAATGTCTCACTACGGACTTCTTCATCAAAAGTTTCAGCAAAACCGATTTTGATCGACATTTCGTAAGGGGTATCGGGAGAATGCTCCCGCACCATCAAAATCCCCCCGCGCCGACTCATCGCATGATCCAACCCATCCACTACCATATCGCGTAAAAACCGCAACGCGTCCACGAGGTTGCTTTTCCCCGTGCCATTCGCGCCGACCAATAGCGTCAACGGGGGCAAGTTATCCAAATTGACTTCAGACAAACTTTTGTAGTGGCTGATGTGAACGGATGTTAAGCGCATCGGATTCTCCTTGGTTAAACCCCTTGCTTCAAACTCGCGGTGATAAAAATATCCAAATCGCCATCCAGCACGCCTTGGGTATTGCCCACTTCGACATTGGTGCGCAGGTCTTTGATGCGGGATTGGTCTAGCACGTAGGAGCGGATTTGGTGTCCCCAGCCGATGTCGGATTTGCCGTCTTCCAACACTTGCTTGGCTTCGTTGCGTTTGCGCAGTTCTTCTTCGTACATGCGCGATTTCAGCATCGACATGGCTTCGGCGCGGTTTTTGTGTTGTGAGCGGTCATTTTGACATTGCACCACGATGCCCGTGGGGATGTGGGTCAAGCGCACCGCTGAATCGGTTTTGTTAATGTGCTGACCGCCCGCACCCGAAGCGCGATAGGTATCCACCCGTAAATCCGCTGGATTGATGTCAATTTCAATCGAATCATCGACTTCTGGATACACGAATACGCTGGAAAACGAGGTGTGGCGGCGATTGCCCGAATCAAAAGGCGATTTGCGCACCAAGCGATGCACGCCCACTTCGGTGCGCAAATGACCATAAGCGTATTCGCCCGTTACCTTGATAGATGCGCCTTTGATACCCGCCACTTCACCATCGGATTGTTCCAAAATTTCCACTTGGAAACCTTTGCGTTCGCAGTAGCGCAAATACATGCGCAACAACATCGAGCCCCAATCCTGCGCTTCTGTACCGCCTGATCCTGCTTGAATGTCGATAAAGCAATTATTGGGATCCATCGGGTGCGAGAACATGCGACGGAATTCTAAGGCTGCTACGCGTTTTTCAATGTCTTGAATGTCATCCGCCGTGGCGTGCATACTGTCCAAGTCATCTTCGGCTTGCGACATTTCAAATAACTCTGCCGCATCACTTAGATCTTGCTGGATTTTGCTCAATCCCAATACCACGATTTCCAAGGCCTTGCGCTCGCGTCCCAGCTCCTGAGCGCGTTTGGCATCTTCCCAAATAGCGGGGTCTTCCGCCAGCTCAGAGACTTCGACTAAGCGTTCTTGCTTGGTATCGAAGTCAAAGATACCTCCGTAATTCCGCGCTGCGCAAGGCTAAATCGGCCAACTGATTGGTGATGAGATTGATTTGTTCGACTTCCATGATGGTGTTGTGCTGAAGATAAAGGCGCGATTATACCCGAAGCGTGGGGGAGGACAGGCGGCGAGCGATGGGGGAATTGCCTCAAGATAAACGTTGCCGAATGTGTTACTAAGGGAGGCGTGTCGGCTCCCGTGAAAGGTTGCCAAAGAAACCAAATGGGCGAGCCTATTTTGCATCATACAAAGACGTTTTGTTCGTAAAAAAGACCTCGCGAAGGGGCAAGGTCTTTTGAGTTAGTTCACGATTTTGGAATGATTTTTTGAGATGTCTTTTACGTCAAATATCTCAAATAGAGATAGATATGCGAAATAACGATGGAAATTAGCATCAGCGGGAAGGCGATTTTCAGGAAGGTGGCGAAGCGTATGGGCGTGCCTGCTTGTTCGGCAATGCCCGCCACGACCAAGTTGGCTGATGCGCCCACCAATGTACCGTTGCCCCCTAAACATGCACCTAGTGCCAGTGCCCACCACAGCGGCATGATGGCTTGTTCGCCACCCATGGCAGGGGCGAGGGATTTAATCAGCGGAATCATGGTGGCGACAAAGGGGATGTTATCCACGAAAGCAGAGGCAATTGCCGATCCCCACAAAATGGACAGTGCCGTGGTGGTGAGATTGCCCTGAGTCAACCCCAATAAACCATGTGCCATCGCCGAAATCAAGCCTGCTTGCTCGATGCCATACACGGCAATAAACAAACCAATAAAGAAGAATAGCGTCACCCATTCCACTTCGATCAAGGCATGATGTACCCGCTTTCCTTGAGTTTCAGGATCACTGCCAAAATTTTCCAACAACAACAGCATGGCCGCACCAAAGAGCGCAATGGTGGCTGGTTCCAAATGCAACACCCCGTGCATCATAAAACCCACAATCACCAAGCTAAAGATCAGCAAGGCTTGTTTTAATAGCTTCCAATCGGTAATCGCTTCGATTTCGTTGAAACGCATCACCCGTTCGCGGTCTTCTGCCGTGGCGACAAAATCTTTACGCCATATCCACCAAATGGGCAACAGGGTTGCAATGGCAACTAAAGGAATAATCGGGGTAAGGTGTAGCAAGAAATCGTTAAAGCTGAGGTTGGCGGCAGAGCCGATCATGATATTGGGCGGGTCGCCGATTAAGGTTGCCGTTCCGCCAATATTGGACATAAAGATAACAGCGAAGAGATAAGGATACGGTTTAATCTTAAGCTCTTCCGTGATAAGCAAAATCACTGGCGTCACCAGCAAGACGGTGGTCACATTATCTAGCAGTGCAGAAAATAAGGCAGTGACAATCGACATCATCAGCATAATGCCGATAGGATGAGCATTCACTTTTTTTGCAATCCAAATGGCGACAAATTGAAACACGCCACTTTTTTTGGTAATGGAGACGATGAGCATCATGCCAATCAGCAATCCCAAGGTATTGAAATCGATGCCACGTATGGCGGCTTCTTGGGTGAGGATGCCACATAAAATCATCAGTCCACCGCCCAGCAGGGCGACGATGGCGCGGTTAATCCGCTCGGAAATGATGACTGCGTAAGTCGCGATAAAAATACCTGTGGCAAGCCACAAGGGGTTTAAACCAAACAGGACGTGGATCTCTTCACTGTGCATTATTGACTCCTTGACACACTTTAGCCAATAAGTGGGCACTGGTTATCGTGCCAATAAAATGATGAGATGTTTTATCGACTACAGGTATATCGTTCTCGCCTCGATATAGATGTAAGACCAGTTCTAACAACGGCGTGTCAGGATAGGCAACACGCGCATCCTTCTCTAGAACTTCGCTGATTAAACGGGAACCTTGCTCGCCCATTTTTTCACACAAGGTTTCCATCGCATCAGAAACAAATCCCAAGTCACTCACCCCGCCCTCAATCAAGGCGGCTCTGGGCAATAGCAAAGAGAGTAGGCGATTGATGCTGAAGATGCCGAGATAACGCCCTCCCGCATCCACCACGGGCAAGGCGGATAACTTGGTTTCCAGCAAAAGCTGGGCGGCATCGGCGATGGTGCTGTCGTTGTGAAGTGCGATGCTATTGGGGTCAATCAAATCGTGGATGGTCATCGTGTTTTCAGAGGGTTATTCATCATCATCCTCACCTATCGTTTTACGACGTGGCACAGTGGCAGGATCGGCGGTGATGGCGCGATATATTTCGATGCGATCCCCTGCTTTGAGAGGATCATCTAATTCTGCAATTTTACCAAAAATACCCACGGCACAGGTTGAAATGTCGATACTAGGAAATTTTCGCAATATGCCTGACTGTTCAATCGCTTTTTGAACGGTGGCTTCTTCAGGCACTTCAATGCGTAACCACAGTTGTTGCGCGGGTTCGGAATAGGCGATACCAACTTGCATGATGTTCTCCTAGTGGGCGGCAGCGGCTAATTCGACAGGGGCGGACGCTGCCGCCGCAGCGGCGCGTTCGGCGTTGCGTTTGTCAATCACGCGTTTCAGGGCGATTAAAAAGCCTAGGGACAAAAAGCCGCCAGGGGGTAACACCATCAGCAAAAATCCTTTGTAATCAGGAATGATGACCATTTCCATAAACGAGAATGCCGATCCTAACAACAAGTGCGCGCCTGCGAACAGCGTACCTCCGCCTAAAATTTCGCGTATTGCGCCGATCAGGGTGAGGGCAAAAGTAAAGCCCAAGCCCATCATCAGTCCGTCCATGCCAGAGGGCAAAATGGGGTATTTGGCGGCGAAGGCTTCGGCGCGTCCTAACACGGCGCAGTTCGCCACAATCAGCGCGATGTACAAGCCCAAAACCTTATACAAATCATGCGCCCACGCGTTAATGCTGACATCCACCAGCGTCACTAAAGTGGCGATAATCACGATATACACGGGGATGCGGACTTCTTCGCTGACGACGTGGCGGATCGAGGAAATCAGCATATTGGCGACCACTAGCACGGCGGTGGTTGCCAAGCCCATGCCGAGTCCGTTGGCGGCGGTGCTGGTGACTGCCATGGTGGGACACATGCCCAGCGTTTGGGCAAACACGACGTTGTTGTCCCACAGTCCATCACGGGTGATGCGTGCGTATAGATTACGACTCATGGCTTGCCTCCTTGTGACGCGTCCAGCAATTGCGCCCGATTTTTATCAAAAAATATCAATCCGCCTTTGACGGCTTTGACCACCGCACGCGGCGTAATGGTTGCGCCTGCAAATTGGTCAAATACCCCGCCATCTTTTTTGACTGCCCATAAGTCAGCTACGGGGTTGCCTAAAAATTTGTCGTCAAAGCTGAATATCCATTTGCTTTTGGCAGGTTCAACTTTATCGCCCAACCCTGGAGTTTCGGCATGTTTAATGATGCGCACGCCTGTGATATGCCCTTCGCGATTGACACCCATCATGCACACTACCTTCCCCGCATAACCAGAGCCATGCACTTGAAACACCACGGCTTCGATTTTGCCTGCGCGCCTGGCGCGATACACCAGCACGTCGCCTTGTTCACTGGGCAAAGTCAGTGTGTCTTTGAGTAAATCGTTGTCGTATTTGCCCGTCAACACCATGGACAGCGAGAGCTTGATGTCGGCGGCTTCGGCAGCGCGTATGTCGGCTTCGGTGGCGCGGGCGGCATACGCCAACGCCGCGCTGGTAATTAAGGCAATACCACCGAGTAGCACACCCTGATACCATAATTTGCTACGCATTTCTTCGAGGTTCATGTCGCTATCCTTTCTTCACGGGTAAGGCAACGCCCTTGCGGTCGCGTCCATAAATACGCGGTTTGACGTAATGGTCGATGATGGGCGTGCCCGCATTCAGCATCAACACCGCAAATGCCACGCCTTCGGGATACCCGCCCCACGTGCGGATAATCCACGTCATCAGCCCACAGCCCGCGCCAAAAATGAGTTGCCCCATTGCGGTATTGGGCGAGGTGACAGGATCGGTGGCGATGAAAAACGCGCCTAAAATCAATCCGCCACTCAGCAAATGCACCAGAGGTGAGGCGTAATGCGTGCTATCTATGCTGTGGAATAACAGTGCGGGCACGGCAACACCTAGCATCATGGCAACAGGAATGTGCCAAGTGATAATGCGTCTGAAGATCAGAAACACCCCGCCGAGCAACAGCAATATCGCAGCAGTTTCGCCCATGCTGCCGATGCGGTTGCCCACTAATCCATCTAACATCGAGAAATGCCCGACTAACGACGTATCCATGGATATGCCGCGAGTCAACTCGGTTTTGACGTGTCCCAACACCGACGCGCTTGCCATCCCATCAACGGGTGACACCCAAGTGGTCATTTCCAGTGGAAAAGAAATCAGCAACATCACCCGTGCCGCCATGGCAGGGTTAAATACATTTTGCCCCAATCCGCCAAACACTTGCTTGCAAATAGTCACCGCAAACACGCTGCCCAAAACCGCAATCCACCACGGAGCAGTCGGTGGCAAGGAAATCGCCAACAGCCACGCGGTCAAAACGCCTGAACCATCGAGCAACGCGGTTTTGACACCACGACCTTGCCAGCGCACCACTAAGGCTTCACTGGCAATCGCCGCAAAAATGGAAATCATCCATAACATTACCGCCGACCAGCCATACAGCCAAAAGCCATATAAGGTTGCGGGAATAAGCGCCATCATCACCGTCATCATTACTTTGCTTAAAGTGATGGGGGCGTGCGCGTGCGGGGAATGAGCAATGGGATTCATACTGCCTCCGTGGTTAATTTTGCGGCTGCGGCGCGCTCTTTGGCTTCGCGGGCGGCTTTGCGTTTGGCGGCGGCTTCGGCGCGCGCACGCTCGATGCGGGCGATACGTTCGCTGCGTTCTTCGGCGAGTTTTTTGGTGGACTCTTGTTTCAACTTAGTGCGTTCTTGGGCGGTGAGATCGCCTTTGGCGTAGTTGAAAAAATGCACCAGCGGAATATGCGCGGGGCAAACGTAAGAGCAAGAACCGCAGGCGATGCAATCTTTCAGTCCTAAATTCACTGCACCAGATAAATTCGCAGTGCGTATATGCGCCGCCATTTCCAAGGGTAACAAGCCCACAGGGCAAGCGCGCACGCAACTGGAACAGCGGATACACGGCGCAGGTTCGGCTTGTCCGATTTCGGCAGTGGTCAATGCCAACACGCCGCTCGTGCCTTTGACCACGGGCACGGCGGGATTGCTAATTTGCTGTCCCATCATCGGCCCGCCCAATACCAGCCGCGCTGCGGGTTGAACATAACCGCCTGCAAAATCAATCAGTTCCTGCATGGGCGTGCCCACCAACACTTCCAGATTGCACGGCACTTTAATTGCCCCGCCGCTGACGGTCACGATGCGCGAAATCAGCGGTTTGCCTTCGACGATGGCTTGTTGCACCGCAAACGCGGTCGCCACGTTATGCACTAACACGCCAATGTCGGCAGGTCGTCCACCCGCAGGAATTTCTTTGCCCGTTAGCACTTGGATAATTTGTTTTTCCGAGCCCATCGGGTACATGCTGGGCATGGCGGTGACCTTCACCGAGGTATTTTTGGCGGCTGCCTGCATCGCGGCAATGGCTTCGGGCTTGTTGTCTTCGATGCCGACCAACACTTCTTGCGCCGCCACCGCGTGCGCAATTAGTTGTATTCCTTGCATAATTTGCGCGGCGCGTTCCTGCATGATGCGGTCGTCACAAGTCAAATACGGTTCACATTCGCCGCCGTTCATAATCAAAGTTTGCACGCCGTGGCTGAGATTGAGCTTAAGCGCGGACGGAAATGTCGCGCCGCCCAGTCCGACAATCCCCGCTGCGGCAACGCGTTGGGAAATTTCTTCTGGGGTAAGTTGGAACGGGTCGGCGGTTGCAATAAGTGCGATCCAACGCGATTCGCCATCGCTGTCCAAAGTGATGCTGGGTACAGCCAAGCCCGATGGATGCGGCGCAGTGCAATCGCCCAAGCCTGTAATCACGCCCGACGTTGGCGCGTGTATTGCCGAAGACAACGCGCCTTGCGCCGTCGCCAACAATTGTCCTTTCAGCACGTTTTGCCCCACGGCAACCACAGGCTGTGCGGGCGCACCGATATGTTGTTGCAAAGGAATAAACAGGCGTTTCGGCACAGGCAGCGCGCAAATCGGATGGGCTGCCGACAGATTTTTACGCCCTTCGGGGTGTATGCCGCCGCGCAAATCGAACAGGTTCATGCTGCCTCCACAGGTTTGTGCCAACGCCAAGATTGCAGCGTGACGAGGATGGGTTGTAATTTAATGGATTCGGTGGGGCACACTTCTTCGCATTTGCCGCACGCGGTGCAGGCTTCGCGGAACACGCTATGAATTTGTTGCGCCGCGCCGACAATCGCATCGGTCGGGCAGACTTTGAAACAGCGCGTGCAGCCGATGCAAATTTCTTCCTGCACCTCCGCCATCATGGGTACAGCGTCTTTCATGCCCGCCAAATTGACTTCCGTGCCGAGTTTTGCCGCCAGTGCCAATGCCACGGCGCGTCCCCCAGGCGGGCAAAGTGTGACGGGTGCGCGCCCTTCAGCAAGGGCTTGCGCCGCCCCCGCACACCCTGGGAAACCGCACTGCCCACATTGCGAACCTGGCAAAATGGCAATCAATTCCGCAGTCAGTGGATTGCCTTCCACCTTGAACACGCGGGCAGCAATCCCCAGTACCAGACCGAGAAACGCACCCAGAATCGTTAAACTTGTTAAAGCAGCAATCATCTCGTCATCCTCCTAATGCGGAACCAGTCCAGCAAACCCCATAAAGGTGAGTGCCAACAACCCTGCGGTGATAAATGCCAGCGGCGTACCTGCAAAAGTCGGCGAGGCTTTTGCCAATGCCAACCGTTCGCGCAAACCCGCAAACAACACCAACACCAAGGTAAACCCCACCGAAGCCCCGAACGCGCCGATCAAACTCACGATGAAGCTGTTTTTCTCTTGCACATTCAACAGTGGCAAACCCAACACCGCGCAGTTGGTGGTAATCAACGGCAGGTAAATCCCCAGCACTTGATACAGCGCGGGCGCAGTTTTGCGGATCACCATTTCGGTAAATTGCACCACCGCCGCAATCGCCAAGATGTAGGTCAAAATACGCAAATACTCCAAACCCAGCGGCATCAGCAGCCAATGCTCCAACAGCCATGCACCCGCTGTGGTAAAGGTAATCACAAACGTGGTCGCCAAACCCATGCTCAATGCCGTGTCCATTTTTTTGGAAATGCCCATAAACGGGCATAAGCCTAAAAACTTCACCAGCACCACGTTATTTACCAGCACCGTGGATAACAGCAAAAACAGATATTCACTCATCGTTATTTTCTCCTTGCCCCCTCATCCGCAAAAGCCATGCCAGACAGCGGACTGCACGGAAAAATCACCAAAGTCAGTGAGTTAATGTGAATTCGCCCCTAAACAGTGCAGGGCAAAAGGAGAAATTGTCGGGTTACACCGCTTTAGATGTCATAAAGATTACAAAAGCCACTGGAAGCGATTGATTTGTAATGGAGGCACGTATATTGCTTTAAATCCCATATTCACCTTTATATGGAACGACCATGAGCAAGCTCCCTGTATCGCAAGACGCTCACTCAGTGATTTCCAACATGGATGAGCGCGACAATCTCCCATCGAAGATTTTTCGCCAGGCGGTGGATCAAGCCGCGTTGGCTATTTCAATTACCGATGCAAAAGCGAATATCTTGTATGCCAACGCCGCATTCAGACGCACCACGGGCTATAGCGATGAAGAACTTGTGGGACACAATGAATCCATGTTGTCCTACCGTGTGACCCCCCGATTGGTGTACGACACGCTCTGGGCGCAAATTCAACGCCAACGTCCATGGAATGGTTTGCTGGTGAATAAGCGTAAAGATGGCAATCGCTATTTGGCGGATGTGACCATCACGCCTGTGATAGATGAAGCAGGGGGTACCACGCACTATCTTGGGATGCAACGGGACATTACCGAGGTGCATCGCCTAGAGCGGCAAGTGCAAAATCAAAAAACCTTGATTGAATCGGTGGTCGATGCCGCACAAGTCGCCATCGTGCTACTGGATGAGCAAGAACGCGTGGTGCTGGATAACCACGAATATAAAAAACTCGTGGGAAGTTTGGGTAAAGAACCTGCAGTTCAAGTACTTGCTGCCTTGCGCGCACAACAGGATGAGGTTTTTGCTTCGGCTTACCAAAAACATCGCAACATGACTGCTCGTGAGGTGTGCATCGAGCTTCCTAATCGCAGCCAACGTTGGTTTTCGTGTGCGATCTCTTGGTTTGGAGAAAATGATGCGGGCGCAGATGCTTTTTACGAGCCACAGCACCGCTATTACTTACTCTTAACCATACAAGACATCAGCGAACTCAAACAACAACAGGAAGCCATACGCTTGAATAGCTTAAGAGCATTGTTGTCGGAGCAAGAACACGCTCAAGGATTACGTGAAACACTCGCGGGCGCGATTTATCAATTGGAAGTGCCGTTCAATATGCTAAACGCCGCAGCGCATTTGCTAGAGCGTCGTTTATCCAGCCAATCCGTTTCAAGTGACAAAGGTGAGATTTCGCTGTCCGTTCTGGATGAAGCGATTAGCAAAAGCCGAGAAGCACTGGAAGCCTTACGGGCTTGCATCCCCGCACCTAGCGTAGAAGCAATGCAAGCCGTCAATCTCAATGAGGTACTCAGCAATATGCTCAAGTTATCCACCGCACAATTGCTCAATGCCAACATCGTGGTGGAATGGCTACCTGCGGCAAATTCGCCGATGGTATTGGGTAACGACACCCAATTATGTAATCTGTTTAAGCAGCTGGTCTCCAACGCCATTGATGCCGTCAATGAGCAACGTTCTGGCCGTCGTGAATTGCGTATTTCATGTGCTGAATTTGCGGACCATTTTGATGTGCTTGTTGAAGACAGTGGCGCAGGTGTCCCAGACAATTTGCGCTATCAAATTTTTCAGCCCTTCTTTTCCCGTAAAAAATCTCCTTCACAGCACATAGGGCTAGGTTTGGCGATGGCTCAGGAAGTAGTAAATCGGCATGGGGGGACGATAGACATCGACCCTGATTTCCACTCAGGTTGCCGTGTACGGGTGCAACTACCCCGCTTAACAGGAGGTTCACATGTCTAACGCTCGCGAAGAAGGATGGACTGAACAAGAGATGGACGTACTACAGGGCGAGCTACATACGCTCTACCAAGTTAGCAAAGTGCTATCGCATTCACTCAATTTCAAACAAACATTAGATGGCGTGCTCAATGCGCTCAATGAAGGCATGGGCTTGGCGCGAGGTATGGTGAGTTTGGTTGATGCTGCGACAGGAGAGTTGCAAATTTCGTTGGTCTATGGCGTTTCCGATGCCGTTACCGAAGAAATCAGCTATCTGCCAGGGGAAGGCGTGGTGGGCACCATACTGAAAAGCGGCAATAGCATTGTGATTGAGCGCATTATGAGTGAGCCACGTTTTCTCAGTCGCCTCGGCATTTATAACCCGCAAGGCTCATTTGTCGGCGTACCGATTCGGATTGGTAAAAAAGTGGTCGGGGTATTGGCAGCACAACCTGCGCCTAATGCAATCAAGCTGCTGCACGAATATCAACGCTTTTTGGAAATGATCGCCAATTTGATTGGGCAAAGCGTGCGTTTGTCGCAAGAAGTGGCGCAAGAAAAACGTGAAATCGTCGAAGAGCGCGATGTGCTACGTCGCACCGTGCGCGGGCAATATGGGTTTGACAATATCATCGGTCATACACAAAACATGCGCCGTATTTTCGAGCAAGTGCGCTTGGTGGCGAAGTGGAATACCACGGTGTTGATACGCGGCGAAACAGGCACGGGGAAAGAGCTGATCGCCAATGCGATTCACTATAACTCACCGCGTGCGCGGGGCAGTTTTGTGAAGCTTAACTGTGCGGCGTTGCCTGAAACATTGCTGGAATCCGAACTGTTTGGTCACGAAAAAGGCGCGTTTACAGGCGCGGTGGCGCAACGCAAAGGACGTTTCGAGCAAGCCGAAGGCGGGACGGTGTTTTTGGACGAAATTGGCGATATTTCCGCTTCGTTTCAAGCTAAATTATTGCGGGTATTGCAAGAAGGCGAATTGGAACGCGTGGGCGGCATCCGCACCATTAAAGTCGATGTGCGCGTGGTTGCGGCGACCCACCGCGACCTTGAATCAGAAGTGCAAAAGGGACGTTTCCGTGAGGATTTGTATTACCGCCTCAATGTCATGCCCTTGTTTCTGCCGCCCTTACGTGAGCGCATGGAAGACATTCCCGACATTGCGCGCTTCTTGGTTGAAAAAGTCGGCACGCAACAAGGTCGCTCGCTGAGCCTCACGGATGCGGCATTACGCGTATTGATGCACCACGATTGGCCTGGGAATGTGCGCGAACTGGAAAACTGCTTAGAACGTGCGGCGGTGGTGACCGAGGGCAATGTGATAGACCGCGATGCAGTATTGCTCACGGGGATAGACGAAAAAATATCGCTCAGTCGCGGTGCGGTGCAAAGCTTAGATTTGGATGATCCCGATCTGGACGAACGCGAAAAAGTCATTGCGGCATTAGAGCAAGCAGGCTGGGTGCAAGCCAAAGCCGCCCGCTTGCTGGATATGACCCCGCGCCAGATTGCCTATCGCATCCAAACCTTAAACATCAAGGTGCGGCAAATATAGGCAAATCTTTCGTCATCCCAGCGAAGGTGTTGGGCGGGGATCTAGTTCTTTGTTTTAACTGGATTCCAGCTTTCTCAGGAATGGCGAAACCCGAAGAAATCATAGTTCACATGAACGCTGAAAAACTGTCCCCTCGCCCACGTGTGGGAGAGGGGTAGGGGAGAGGGTTATTTCCTAGGTCTCACTTCCGTCCTGCGTATTTCCATCACAATATAGCCCAATGCCCCCGCAATGACACAGCCAACGTGCAAGGCATTGAGCGAAATCATACCCAATAGCGGGTTTGCAGCACTCCACGGCGCAAACGGACGAATATCGTCGTGCATCACGCTATCCAGCACAATATGCGAATAACTGCCCAATGCTGCGCCTATCACAATCGGCAATGGCTTTAAGCGTTGCCAATCAAACGGATTCGGCAAGCGGAACCACGTTGATAATTTGAGCAACAGCAGCATTAAAATCGTCGTCGCCAGCCATATCGCCGTCGCACCCACATAGGTGTGAAAAAAACGATGCAAGGGGAATTCATGATGCAGCATGTAGTACAACGGCTCGACATCGATCAGCACATTTGCCGCACAAAAAGCCAAAAAGCTCACGTGCCTAGGCGCAACTGCATGCGCGATTGCCGCAGGGCCAAAATGGAAAGGGGTGATGGGCATGGTGAATAGGCCTATGTTTTATTGGGGCAATTTTCTTTGACGCAATTCGCGTAAATGTGCAGCACATGTTCTTGTATGGCAAAACCGCGTTCGCTGGTGTTTCTTTCTTGGCGCGCTTCAATTTCTGGATCGTAAAACTCTTCGACATGACCGCATTGCAGGCAAACAATATGGTCGTGGTGCTCGCCTTTGTTAAGTTCAAACACCGATTTACCGTTGTCAAAATGTTGCCGCACCAACAACCCAGCTTGTTCAAACTGCGTGAGTACGCGATACACCGTCGCCAAGCCCACGTCTTCGCCCGTGCTGAGGAGTTGTTTATAAACCTCTTCCGCGCTGAGGTGACGCTCGCTGCTGTTTTCAAATAAATTCAAAATCTTAAGTCTAGGCAAGGTCAGTTTAAGCCCCGCTTTTTTTAAATCTTCTGGTTGTTGCATCACGTTATTTCTCCTTGGGTTGCAAAATACCTTTGCAAATACAAATGAGAATGATTATCATTTGTTATCGCATTTGACCAATACTTGGACTCTAACATGAAAAAACCGTCTTTTTTGCTCCTTCGCGCGCTAATCATTCTGCTGGGTGCGTTATACACATCACTGAGTTTTGCGGGCGCGGCGGATTATATTTACACCCTGAACATCGAGCAGGGTGAAAGCGAGTTGGATGTGCAATATGGCACGGCGCGGCAACCGAATGGCAGTCGCATTCAAACCACCAGCGTTGCCATCGGGCATGGCGTCACCGAGCATTGGTTTACCGAAGGCTATCTCAAGCGGGATCGCGCCAGCAATGCGACACTGGCGGAGTGGGAAAATAGATTTATTCTGCTTGAGGCGGGCAATATCAAAGTGGGATTGTTGACCGAAATAGCTGCGCCCCTCAGTGGATCCGCGCCGTGGGAAGTGCGCGTGGGATCGCTGTTGCAAACCCAGTTCGATCAATGGCAGTTGAATGCCAACCTGCTGTTTGAACGGGCTTTTGGCAGGGCGGATGAACATGGCGCGGCGTTTAGCACCAATTTATTGTATCAATGGCAAGCGCAATACCGTCTGCAACCGTCGCTAGGCTTGGGCGTCTCGGCGTTCGGCGAAGTAGGGCGGTGGAATCAGTGGGATACCGCCGCCAATCAAAACCACCGCATCGGCCCAGCGGTATTCGGCAAGCTCGGCAAAGACATCAGCTACAACGCCGCATGGCTGTTCGGATCCAGTCCCGCCGCCCCCAGCCATACTTTGCGGATGCAGTTGGAGTATGAGCTTTGAAATAGAGGTGGTTTGTAGCCCGCATGCAATACGGGTTTAACGCTAGGCAGGCAAAAATCCCAGTTTGCATACGGGCTACATCACTACCCCATCTCCACCCCTCCCCTTGAAGCATAGGTATCTACACAACTTTTAACTCATTGAAATTTAATTAAAAATCAGGGTACGTAGGAGCGCAATTTATTGCGCGAAGGGTGTTGCGAGGGGCTATCGCGCAATAAATTGCGCTCCTACATAGCGTTTATGTTTGCAATAGTCATAAAAAATACATATAACTAAATGATTATTAAATAGATTAAGTTGTGTAGATGCCTATGCCTTGAAGGGGAGGGAGCATGGTTTCACCCACTGTAAATCACATAGAGCCATAAATTTATTGTCCTTGAATCTGGCAATATCAAAGTGGGATTGTTGACCGAATTAGCTGCGCCCCTCAGTGGCACCGCACCGTGGGAATTGCGCGTGCAAGCGATGGGCGAAGTAGGGCGGTGGAATCAGTTGGATAGTCCATCCAATCAACGAGCATTGCAATCGAGTAGATTACTTGCAATAATCCCCACAAATTTTCAACATGACTATCCTGCAAGCAGGTTTAAGCAATTCTTGGTCGTTTCGCCAACGCCTAATCGCTCCTTGTATCAAAAGAATCCGCCCACCTGCTTCACCCAATATCACGCTGCAGAACCATCCTAGCTGCAATGTTGAACTGATACGAGAGAGCGTTGAATGCCCAGACTGACTAAAGCAGAAATTAAAGCGCAATTACAAGGTGTCTCTAGGGAGCTTTGTGCTGCGTTTGCAGTGCGCTCGGCGATGCGGGTGTTGCCATTGTTGGCGATACAGAAGAGATCATGGTTACCTTTTCAACAAAGGAAGATCTTTTGGCTATGGGCGGAGCAAGACCAAGCCAAACATTTAAAGGCGGTACTGGGTGCGTACTCTGCCACCGTTGCGTTTTCGGTAAGCGGTCTAAATATTTCCGACACGGCCACCTCCGATGCCAATGCCGCCGCTGCGGGTGCCTACGCCTATGCCTACGCTGCCGCAGCCGCTGCCGCCGCCTCCTCTGCCACCGACGCTGAAGCCGATGCCGCTGCCCAAGCTGCCTACGCCGCCTATGCCTCATCTGCTGTTGCCTCCACCGATGTTGCGCTCTTTCAAGAAATTCAACTAGACTTAAATTCATTAGCATCAAAGGACGCTAAAGCGTTATTACAGTCACCGTTATGGTCAACGACCATACCCGAAAGCTGGCAAAAATTGTGGCGTGATTTCAAAGCAGATGCGCTTAGCCTAAATGCGGGTTTTGAGGTTTGGTTGGATTGGTATGAAGATAGGCTGCAAGGTAAGCCTATCGACCTCGCGTTGCTAGAGATGTGGAATGCGGTTCCTAAGGAAATCGAAGCGCAAGGTATTGCCGCCGTCAATGCCTACCTAAAAGGCTTGATGAATAAGACCGCGACCCAACCATTGAACCGTGTGCGGGCGATTTTTATTGGCTACGGTGAAGCGGGCAAAACTTCGTTGATACGCGCTTTACATGATGAACCCGTGGTCGCGGGTAAAGAAATGATGACCTGCGGCATTGATATTCGCGATTGGTCGATTCCCGATTCTGACCTCAAAGCGCATTTTTGGGATTTCGGTGGGCAGGTCATGGCACATGCCACGCATCAATTCTTTTTGCGCGCGTCTTGTTTGTATGTGTTGGTGCTCAATGCGCGCAGTGAAATCAATAGCACCGAACAAGCTGAATACTGGTTGGAGCATGTAAAAGGTTTTGGCAAAGATGCCCCTGTGATGATCGTTGGGAATAAGGCGGACTTAGCCTCAATTAGTCTGGACATGAGCTACTTGAAAAGCAAATACGTCAATGTGATTGATTTTTATCCCGTTTCTTGTACCCAAGCGCAAGGTAGCTATAAAGCAAAATTTGATAGCTTTAAGCAAGATTTTTGTCAGCAGCTACGCAAGGTAGGGGAAAATCCCATGATGCTGACCCAAGAGCAATTTTGGGTATTAACCGATTTACAGACGCAAGCCAGCCGTGATGCATTTATCAAGCACGATGACTTTATTGCAATCTGCAACCAGCGTGGTATCGGCACGGAAGGTGGCTTGAATCGAGATGTGTTTTTAAGAGTATTGGATCAATTGGGTGTGGTGGTACATTTTCCACAATTGGCGTGCTTGGACGAATATGTGCTGAATCCGCGTTGGTTAACGCATGGGGTTTATACCTTGATGTATAAACAGCAAGCCCGATTAAGCTTGCAAGATGCGGTCGCTGCGTTGCGCGCCAAGCCGATACAAGATGAGTACGGCAATGTACTGGATTACCCCATGGATCGCTGCCGTTTTATTCTGGATGCGATGCAGGAATTTAAGCTGTGCTATCCTTTGCCACAGGATCACAATACTTTGATTATTCCAGAATTATTGCTCAGCGATCAACCGAGCAACATTCCCTTTAGCAAATCAGGCGCGTTAGCCTTTGAGTTTGTCTTCCGTGGCTTTTTGCCGCGCCATATCTTGCCTGAGCTGATCGTCAATCGGCACGAGGAGATTGTGAACGAGATTGTGTGGCAACGCGGCGTGTTGCTCAAACACAAAACCTACCTAGCTGAAGCGTTGTTGCAAGTGGATTATCACAACCGCGTATTATTGATTTGGGTGAAAGGATCCGAAGCTAAAGACTACCTCGCAGTGTTAAACGACGAAGTGTTGAAAATTTTGGGGCGGCTGGACTTGGACTACAAAGAATGGGTAACGCTGCCGCAGTCAGCGTGTATAAACGATGCACCACTGGGTAATGTTGCAGAAAAAGCCCCGTATCGGCAAATTTTAGCGTTTGCTCGCAAAGGCGAGCACAACTATATCGCTGAATCGGGTTCGGAATATGACTTGGGGCAGATTTTGGGGATCATTTTAACGAATGCCAACGTCATCCAAGTTGCAGGTGATTATGTCGAGGGAAAAACCATGAACAGTCAAAGTGTCACGATAACGGGCAGTACCATAAACGGTTCCGTTGTCGCCGCAAAAACCATACTAGATAGTTTCAACAATCTGCGCACTTCCCAAGCGGATGAGCCTGTCCGCGTACTGTTTGAACAGTTGCTCAATGATATCAAATCGCTGAATAACAACGTCCCCAACGATCAATCTAAGCACATTGAGACCATGGCGAGCCGTGCCGACACGTTGATTGCCGAAAGCCATAAAGAAGTGCCCGACCTTGCGTGGTATCAACTCAGTATCAAAGGCATTACCGATGCTGCAACGGCTTTAGGCACGGTCGCTAATCCCGTGATCGAAACGATCAATCTACTTAAGCCGTTGATTGGTTTGTGATTGTCACTACTTATCGTATTCATCTCATTTCATCGTTTGACGATGATGTTTTACACTGAGCCTTTGAAACCAGTGGCATATAAATTTTAGGAGGTTACAAATGAACGTTTGGCGGTGCTTGGTTTTTGTGTGCTTATGTTTTCAAAGCGGGGCGTATGCAGTATCGTTTGATAGCTTGGAATTGGCGTTATTTGCGCCTGAACAAGCCACCGAGCTGAAAATCATGAGCCGTAAAGATGTGGATCGTATCCCCTCTCAACTGGGGAGTTTGACCAACCTAGAAAGGTTGGACTTATCTTGCTTGGAAAACTTAAGTGTGTTGCCTCCCGAAATCGGTAAGTTGGAAAAGCTGAGGTCTTTGACCATCAACAATGGGAATGGCTGCATCATGAATGTGAGTATTCCTGAAAGCATAGGCCAATTACAAAATCTGGTGAGTTTGATGTTGTATGGCGCATTGGATGGGCGACATGCGATTGATGGTACGGGTCTTTCTAAACCTAGCAAACCGCTTCCCAAAGCCATTTCACGCTTACACGCATTGAGGTCGTTGGAGTTAGGACGGAATGGTCTAAAAAGCGTGCCACCTCAAGTTGCTGCGCTGCAAGAATTAAGATATCTCGGCTTGCATTACAACCACATTACCGAGCTGCCTGCATTTGTGGGTAACTTAAAGCATTTGAAAGTGCTGTCCCTTAGCGGAAATCCCCGTATGAAATTGCCGCTTTCGTTGAACAAGCTGCCTGGTCTCGACATTAATATGGGCAATAATGGATTCACATTGCGCGAACAAGATGTATTGCGCAAACAGTTTCCTCATCTTTTCTTTTCATTTAGGAATGAATACGAGGATGGCGCAGCCAATGAGGAAGAGCACTGTGCGAAGTGAGGTGCAGGGCGTTCGTCCTTAAAACTGTTTACGATCTTACTGCGAGGCTGTGACCCTAGCTCATGCGCTGCTCTTCACCCCGCTTACGACCTCTCGAGATAGATCGTAAACGGGTTCTTATCGCCAAAACTCAGGCTGTTTATCTAAATGCTGCATACTTTTGCGTAAGGATTTCTGCTTGTGCATCGCCTTTTTTTCCAGCTGATGATTTACTGAAGTGATGATGGACTGATGTGCAGACAAGGCGGGATCGGCAGCCAAGTCTGCCAATAAGTGATGGGCGACCACCAGATCGTGAATTTGGCCGAGAACTTCTTGCACTTCACCGAGCGCAATCAAATAGGAATGGGTATCGTGCTTGTCATACAACGTGGCAAAAAATTCGCTGGCATAACGTAGCTTTTTGGCTTGAATGCGCAATGGGTGGGAGCTTGCGCCATCGTGCGGATCCAGATGTGCTGCGGTGTGGTGATAACGTTTCGCCAGTCGCTTTAAATACTGGTTAGCAAAGTGATGAGACGAAGGAGCGTGCTCAGCGGCTTGAAGCCAATATGCACTGTTCATCCAATGCGCTAAACGTAATAGCAAATTCTGTAATGCGCGCGCTTTTCCCCGTCCATTCAATGCGGCGCAACACGCCGCACGCCGATGCATACAATGTATTAACAATACCTGCACATTGGGATGCTCGTTGAGATGCGAGGCCTGTGAGAGTTCCGTGATAAAAACATCCCATTCACGAATTTTTCCCAACACCACCCCCAAAGTGGCGATTTCTTGGGATAAACTTGATAGAGTATCATCTGGATGCAATGCTTTTGCCATGTGTAATGCCACTCGCAAACGTCGCAATGCGATGCGCATTTGGTGTAGATATTCGATCTCATCGCCGTGTAGTGCGCCGTGCATATTGCGTTGTAAGTGCAACATGCTCGACCAAATTAAGGTTTTTAAAACATCAGGCAAGTGATCGCTGGGTACAAAAGCTAATCTTTCTCCTTTTGTAGGCTGTTCAATATGGTCTGACATCAAGTGATAGCCTCGCTCGGCTTTATTGATTAATTCCAACTCAAACGGCACAATATCCAGTATCGCTATTGCTAACTCAAATAGTTGTTGTGGATTGCCAGATTTTAATTCCAACTCGATTTCACAAATAGCGAAGCTATGTTCGGCTGTTTTAACTTCTCCATGGTCGATACATAGCTCAATTTTCGCGCTGTGCCAGTCCAGTATGCGACTAGAACGATAAAAATCCGTGACGAAAACAGGGGCAAGTGCACTGCGTATGTCAGGTGGAAGCTGTTCATCCCACACGGCTGTTTCCAGTCCAGTGAAGTCGAGCGCAGCCGTAGGAACTGGAATTTCCCATTCAAGCCGTTGATGCAATCCCGCTTTGATAGAACCGCCACCCTTTAAGGTTTGCAACCACTGCCCATGGCTACGGCGCAGCCGCAATGCCATTTTACGAGCATGGAGTTGCAAGTTCGGCGTGTCGAAATAGATATTATGCAGTCTGCGATTGACAGGGGCATCCATCTGATGCGTTTTGAACAAGGGGTGCCGCCTGAGTGTGTTCAGGTATTCAGGGGAAATACGCAACTTGAGTTCGGTTTCAATGGCCATACACATCTCCCATCGTGAGCATCACAATATCACCGCCCACCGTCTTAGATACAAACATTCTGTTCACCATTTACTTTGTGGTGTAGTACGGCATTGTACGCTTAAGTGAGCTTTTAGTTAGTGGCGTAAATAAGCGCAGCGCATACACAATTATTTGCTATATATTCATGAGGGTATGCTTGCATTTCTATTTGGCTAACTAACGACGCTGTAGAAAAACCCGATTCTGAAGACCTGTTTCAGCGTTGGGTGGATTTTTTTCAAACCAGATCGTTATTTTCATTTTCGGCTTCTTGTTTTTATAACATATTTTCATTGCAAACC
>JAQTYN010000005.1 GCA_028688275.1 Gallionella sp.
GGGATGAATTGATGAAATTTATGGCTCTCAAAAATAGCGTCCACCTCAATTCTTCCTGATTATTAAGCGGTGAAAATGGACTTCGGAAAATTAAACTTTAGGAGAAATTTGAATTGAGAATTGCTGTGAGCAGCTCAGCGCATTTGACAAGTCACAAACAATTACCCCCGCAACACATCGTCAACTCTTCGACTTGGCCGTGCATCGCTTGCATGATTTGAAGAGCTGGTTAGAACACGGGAACGACAGCCCTTGCCAGACTTGGAAGCGCGCCGAAGGCGAAACCGAGATGCGCACGTTGATAGCTGGTTGGCTCAACCAGCAGTGCCGCAGCCAATACACAACCGCCCAGGAGCCAGAGCTTGCCAACAGCCAGCGCATGGATATTTCGCTGCACAATACAAACGTGCATTCACCAGTGCCTATCGAGTTGAAACTACTTGATAAGGGCTGGTCTGGCCCAAAACTTTGCGAGCGGCTGCGGAACCAGTTGGTGGGCGATTATCTGCGAGAGGAAAGTGCTGGATGCGGCGTGATGTTGCTGGTCTGGCAGGGAAAAAATCCTGACAAGCGTTGGACGATCAATGGCCACCGCGTCGGACTAAATGAACTGGCCAGTGCACTTAAACTCTATTGGCAGAGCATTGCTCATGAATTCACTGGTGTTGAGGCGATAGAAGTGGTTGTCATCGACTTGACTATGCGAGCAACAGTCAGTAATTCATGAACAAAAACAATGGGTTTTCAAAGTATTTGAAAAGTCGGGGCAGGTTAAACCGCAGTCTGTTCAGGTAAATTATCAAACCTCACCGCTGCCACAACACCCTCGCCATTTCAAGCGGAACCGATACGCCCTCGTGGTGAGGAATAAGCCGTGCGGTGTAGTCTGTTGCGGGGCGGGTGGCGGGGACTTCGGCGTGATAGGCGTAGCCGTTGATTGCGCCGACCAGTTGCCGTGCGCGCGTCATTTCGACCCGCTCTGGCATGTCGCCATCGGCGTAAAGTTCGATTCGTACCGCTGCGGGATCAAGGTCATCGAAATAGACCTGCGCTTCAAATAGGTGTTGCTTGCCTACTGTTTCGACTTTCACTTCTCCGAAGCGCAGCGCGTCCCATTTCTGTTCCAGATCATGAAGCCAATTGACCATGTCCGCGCCGAACTGTCCTTTGTTGGCTGTGCGCGCTTGGTAGGCGGAGGCCGCTGTGAGGTAGTGTTGTTCGGTGTATTCACGCACGGTGCGGTTGGCAGAAAATTTGGGCGTGAGTTGCGCCATGCTTTCCCGCATCCGATTTACCCAAGCGGTGGGAATGCCTTGTGCATCGCGGGTGTAAAACTCTGGGATGACTTCGTGTTCCAGCAAGTCATACAGTGCTTCGGCTTCGCGGGCATCCCAAGCGGGATCGTCGCCGTGTTCCTGCCCGTCGCCCAATGCCCAGCCCACTTCGGGGGTGTAGGCTTCTGCCCACCAGCCGTCTAATTCGGATAGATTGAGACCGCCATTGACCAACACTTTCATGCCGCTGGTGCCGCAGGCTTCCCAAGGTCGGCGCGGGGTATTGACCCAGACATCCACGCCTTGCACCAGATTTTCGCTCAATAGCATGTTGTAATCGCTGAGGAAAATGACATGGGAACGCACGGCGGGTCGGCGAACAAAATGCGTCCATTGCTGAATCAAGGCTTGACCCGCCTTGTCATCAGGGTGAGCCTTGCCCGCCATAATAAGTTGCACGGGGCGTTGTGGGTTGGTCAGTAAGCGCAACAAGCGTTCTGGGTCGTGCAACAGCAGATTGGGTCTTTTGTAGCTGGCGAAACGGCGCGCGAAACCCAGCGTCAACACGTTGGGATTAAACAAATGCTTCGCAACATCAACCGATTCCAGCGAGCTGCCAGAACCCGCCAATTGCAGGGATAAGCGTTGGCGGATGTAGGCGACAAATGACTTGCTGGCATCCAGGCGGAATTGCCAAAGCTGGGTGTCGGTCGCGCGGCGTATATCTTGCCCCAGCGTTTCCGTCTCGCCCAGCCAACGATCTTTGCCGCAGACTTCGGTCCAAAGTTTGTCTGCCTCGGCCGAATCCCAAGTCGGCATGTGCACACCGTTGGTGACATGCGCGACAGGTACTTCATGCGTTGGCCAGTGTGGAAACAGCGGCTCGAACAAATGGCGGCTCACTTGCCCATGCAAGCGGCTCACGCCATTCACCGCGCCGCTGCCGCGTATTGCCAGATAAGCCATGTTGAACGGTTCCGATGGGTCATGCGGATTCTGGCGACCCAGTGCCAGTAACGCGTGGCGTGATATGCAGAGTTTTTGCTCTGCATAAGTACCGAGGTATTGTTCGATGAGCGCGGGAGAGTAGCGGTCAAATCCCGCTTCGACTGCGGTGTGGGTGGTGAATAAATTGCCCGCTCGTGTCACCGCCAGTGCCGCTTCAAAAGACTGCCCTGATGCTTCCATAAAATGGCGGGCGCGTTCCAGCACGGCGAAAGCGGCATGTCCTTCGTTGAGGTGGCAAACTTCTGGCTGCAAGCCAAGTGCGCGCAACAATCGCCATCCGCCAATGCCAAGCACCATCTCTTGCTTCAAGCGCAACTCTGGCCCGCCGCCATACAACTCGCTGGTGATGCCGCGATGGGCGGGATAATTCGCCACGTCGTTGCTATCCAGCAAATACAGTTTTACGCGACCAACCTGAACCTGCCATGCGCGCAACCAAACCGAGTAGCCAGGCAGCACAATCTCCAATCGCAACCATTCCCCATCTGGTTTGCGCAACGGGGTAATCGGCAATTGACCAGGATCGTTATACGGATAGAGTGCTTGTTGCGCGCCGTCCTGGTCGATAATCTGGCGGAAATAGCCTTGCTGGTAGAGCAGTCCGACACCAACCACGGGTACGCCCAGATCGCTGGCGGCCTTGAGCTGATCGCCTGCCACATTACCCAGTCCGCCTGAATAAATAGGCAAGGCTTCGCTCAGCATAAATTCCATGCAAAAATACGCGACACAGTTCAGCGGCGAATTCGGGTGCGCTTGCTGAAACCACGCGGGCGCGTCTTCCGCTTGCTTTTTGGACAGCAGCAGGTCGTCTATCTTTTTGCGGAACATGGGATCCGCCAGTGCATGACGGATTTTTTCCCGTGACACGGTTTGCAACACATCGCACGGATGGTGCGTCTGCTCCCACAGCATAGGATCAAGCTGCCGCCACACATCATCGGTCGCATGATTCCACGTCCAACGCATATCCAAAGCCAGTTCAACCAGAGAATCAAATCCCTCAACATCGACAGAAAGCAAACCATAAAGCGGATGACGGGCGCGAGATTGTTCGTTCATGGCATTTCCTTAACGATAGATGGATTTATCTGATTGAATATATTAGCTTTACTTAATCTTACGATCATGGTTCGACAAGCTCACCACGAACGTAAGATTAAAGCAGTGACTCCCCCAAATTTCAAGCCGCTTAACCAGCCTTAGTTTGCGTAAGTGCGGTGCTTTTTGAGGCGATGCAAGCTAATAGGTCGTGCCATGATTTATCAAAAGCCAGCGCGCCTTCGCGCTGTAGTTCGATGGCGAACGCGGCATGATTGACCCCCGCATGGACAAATTCGGCGAGCAGTGCTTCGGCATCGCCGCCATCAATTGGCAAGACATGCTGCGCATTGCCATGGTCAGCAAACGCGTGCAAGGTCTTTTCGGGGATGGTGTTGATGGTATCGGGCGCGGCGAGCGCATCGAGATACAGGGTGTCGGGGGCGGCGGGATCTTTGGTGCCCGTGCTTGCCCACAGCAAACGTTGCGGCAACGCGCCCGATGCGGCCAATTTCTGCCAGCGCGCGGAGGCCAATAAATCGCAGTGGGCTTTATAAGTACACTGGGCGATTGCGATGCCGAGGCGGTTACGCAGCACGTCTGGCACTTTGTCTTTGACCGCGACATCCCAACGACTGACGAACAGCGATGCCACGCAAGCAACTTTAGGAGCTAGCCCCGCCGCAATGCGCCGTTCGATACCGCGCATATACGCTTCGGCTGCCGCGACGTAATGCTCACGGGAAAATAGCAAGGTGACGTTCACGGGCACACCTGCGAAGATCGCCTCCTCGACGGCGGGCATCCCTGCGCGGGTGCCTGGGATTTTGATCAACAAGTTGGGACATTGCGCGTGTTGATGCAGTTGCAAGGCGGCTTTGATCGTGGCTTCGGTATCATCGGCGAGCAAGGGCGATACTTCCAACGACACCCAGCCATCCGCACCGCCCGTGGCATCGTAGATAGGACGAAAAAGTGCGGCAGCCTGAGTCAGATCTTCCAACGCCAGCTCAAAGAACAATGCTTCACCCGTTTTGCCCGCGAGCGATTTTTGGCGAATCGCGTCATCATAGAAATCACCATGTTGAATGGCATGATCGAAGATGGTGGGATTGGAGGTGAGTCCCGTCACGGACAGTTCGTTGATATAGCGAGCCAGTGTGCCGCTGGTCAACAGCTCGCGCGTGATGTTGTCGAGCCAAAGACTTTGGCCGAGATCATGAAGTTGTTGCGTGGCGTTCATTTTTTCTCCTTCGCAAGTTTGGATAGTGCTAGGGAAGCATTGATTAAATCTTCCGTTCGTGGTGAGCTTGTCGAACCATGAATGGAAGATTTAATGAAATCAAATAATTAAATCCGCTCACCCTTCGACCGTTCGACAAGCTCACGGCTCAGGGCGAACGGATTTAATCAGTGCCGCCCTCGCGTCATCAGCGCGTTAAAGCTCGCCGCCCATAGCCCGCAACCGCGTGCGCAGCGATGCAATTTCGTCGAGTAATTCCAGCACCAGCGCGGCTCCCGCGAAATCAATCCCTAGGTCACGCTGCAAGCGTAAAGCCTTGCGGGCGCGGTGCAGGCTGTCGCCGATAAATACCCATTGTTCGGGTTCGCGCCCCTGCGGTTCCAGCACGCCGACTTCCACCAGTGCGATGATTTCATCTGCATGGATGGAACAGGCGCGACACAGATCCGCAAGCGTCAGCTGGGTTTGCTCTTCGTGTATGCAGATGGTCAGTTGCGACAGATTATTTTCAGTATTCATTTCTCACACTCCCAGTTTGGTGCGTGGATTGAAAGCAAGGTCATGTGCCATTTTGCGGTACAGCTCCTTCGCGGCTTCGGTATGGGCGGGTGGCAGCGCGATGGACAAAATCACATAGCAATCACCAGGCGGATTACTGGGTATGCCGCGTGCTTTCAGACGCATTTTTCGACCAGAAGCTGAGCCTTCGGGTATCTTGAGCTCCACGATGCCGCCGAGCGTTGGCACTTTCACGGTTGCGCCTAACGCCGCTTCCCACGGGGCGACAGGCAAGTCGAGATACAGGTCGCGACCATCGACGCGGTAAAGCGGATGCGGGCGAAATTCAATTTCGAGATAAAGATCACCCGCCTTGCCTGTTGCGCTGCCCGCACTACCCTGCCCGCTGAGGCGAATATGCTGACCTTCGCGTATGCCTTTTGGGATGGAAACGTTGAGTACGCGCTCTTTGGTGACAACATGTCCTTGCGTATCCATCGCGGGTACGCGTAGCGTGATGGTACGCGTTGCGCCATGATAAGAATCTTCCAAGTCGATGAGTACCTTGGCATGATGATCCTCGCCTTTTGCATGAGGGGACGCACGTCCCGCGCCGCCCGCATTGAAGTCACGCCCAAACATTGAGGCGAAGAAATCGCTGTAGTCCGCCGCATCGCCGCCAGCAGATTTTCCTCCACTGTATTCAAAGCCCGCGTTCCAGTCTGGTGGTGGGTTAAATGTCTGACCACCCTGATAGTTCGCGCCGAGTTGGTCGTAAGCCGCACGTTTCTCCGTATCCTTCAGCACCTCATTCGCCTCGCCCAGCTCTTTGAAGCGCGCCTCGGCATCGGGTTCCTTGCTGACATCGGGATGATACTTGCGCGCCAGCTTGCGGTAAGCGCGCTTGATTTCATCTTGAGTCGCGTCACGCGCAACCCCCATGATCTTGTAGTAATCTTTGAATTCCATAATTTAGGCACCCTGCAAAGAAACTGCGATATTCTCACCCGACATTCGGGTCGAAAATGATGGTCAACGCGCTGTCGTCTGGCTGTAAAACAGCGTTAACTGCTTGTGTATTTTAGGATAACAGGCTTGCAAAATGTTAGGTGCGGTAAAAAAATATTCGCTTACCACGGCAAAGAATTCTGCGGGGCTGGTGGCGGCATAAGCATTGATGCAAGCCGATCCACTCACCGCCACTTGTTTGCACAGCAAGTCATACGCCTCGCTAAAATCTTCTGCCCAACTTTGAAAACTCATCCCACCACGCAAGGGGGGCAAACCGTTCGCCACGCCGTTCAGTCCATCCAATTTGTGCGCAAACTCGTGCAACACCACATTGTGACCCGCCTGCGGATGATAAGCGTCGCGTGCCACATCGTCCCAGGACAAGATCACAGGCCCACGCAACCACGCTTCGCCGCTTAATACATTGGCTTCGTGATGCACAAGACCGATGGCATCCGCCTGTTCATGATTCACCCGAAACGCGCCAGGATAGAGAATCACTTCGACCCAGTTATCAAAGCAATCCGTCTCCAGATTCAAGATCAGCAAACAGGCTTGCGCGGCGACTGTGACACGCATCTCCTCTGTCACATCCAGTCCCTGTACCCCATTGATTTCCTTGTGATACAAGAACCAAGTCGTCAGCTCGCGCAGATGCGCCATTTGCACGGCATCCAGCCCCTGAAGCACGAAAATATTTTCTGTCACACTGTGCCAAATAGGCAGGGGGATAGGATTGCGTCGCAGCAATCGACGCATCTGCCAGCGATTAAATAGTTTGCCGAATGAAATCATGGATGTACTATCTACACGGCAACGCCGCTATCTGGCGTTAATCTCATCCAAAGCTGTGTGCAACGCCGCCAGTATCAGTTTGTCTGCGGCATGTTGGTCAATTTCGGGAATATCCCAACCGAAGATCCTGCGATATTTTTCCACAAGGCCACGCATATCTTCAGTGATTTCACTGCGGTAAGCATCCAATTCCAGCTGTTCCATTTTTTTCATGATACTGCTCCTTCAATAAATAGATTTATTTCCACATCACGTTACATTCGTCCTTTGCTGCGGCAGCAAACAGATTGATCAGGGGCAACGCCCGATGATCCATGCTCACAGCGGGTTCCTCACCATCTTTATCGGCGGGTGCAGAGGTGGGTTTTTCAGCTTTGATCGCAGCTTTTAAACGACTCAATGCCTCAGGGACATCTGCTGCCAAAATTGCACCAGGCACAGTTGGGCTGTGCCCCATCATTCTCAACATATCCAGCGCAACATTGCCAAACATCGTGATGTCTGCATTGGCTGGGGTTGTAAAAGTAACCAACATGTCATACTCCTATCTGTAAGAAGACCCTGCGCCAACAGGGATCTTGAACGGGCGCAGCCCTTGCTGAACCCCCAGTCTGCTTCGATCAACCTTCATGCGCCGACTAGAGAGACGCTGATTAAATCTTACGTTCGTGGAGAGCCTGTCGAACCATGAACGGAAGATTTAATAAAATCAGTGTGTTAAATCCGCCCACCCTTTGACCGTTCGACAAGCTCACGGCTCAGGGCGAACGGATTTAATCAGCATTTTCCTAGCAACATTATGCGCAGATAAACGGGCTTTTCAGTGCGCTACCACACTGATACCAACATCACCCACGCATTGCCTATGCCTACCGAATCCATACCGTCTTCGCATTGACGAATTCATGCATGCCTAACTTGGACAACTCACGACCATAGCCCGAAGCTTTTACGCCACCGAACGGCAAGCGAGGATCGGACTTGACCATGCCATTGATAAACGTGCAGCCCGCTTGAATCTGCGTCGCCAACTGCTCCGCACGCGATACATCCTGACTCCAAATGGAGGAGCCGAGTCCGAAACGGGTGTCATTGGCAATACGCAGCGCGTCCTGTTCGTCCGCAGCACGAATAATGATCGCCACAGGCCCAAACAATTCTTCGTGGTAAGCGCGGGTTAGCGGCGTAACACCATCCAAGATGGATGGCGGATAGAAAAATCCTGCACATGCCACGGGCTGACAACCCGTTACCGCCAATGCGCCTTGCGAAATGGAATCCGTAATTTGACGATGCAAACCTTCTCGCAGGTCTATTCGCGCCATCGGCCCGATTTGCGTGGCTTCAATCATGGGGTCGCCCAGCTTGAGCGACTCCACTTTGATTTTGAACTGATGTAGGAATTCATCCGCGATTTGCGGCACGACGATGATGCGTTTCGCCGCAATACAGGATTGGCCGCAATTGAGAAAGCGCGAGGCGGTTGCCATATTGACGGTCAGCTCCAAATCCGCATCGTGCAATACCATAAACGGATCAGAACCGCCCAGTTCCAGCACACATTTTTTCAAATTTTGTCCTGCGCAGGCGGCCACTTTGCGTCCGACTGCCTCCGACCCCGTAAAGGTTACCGCATGCACATAGGGACTGGCGATGACATCGGCGACTTGTTCGGCTTCTATCATCAGCGTGGTAAACAATCCCTCTGGCAAACCGCCTTCGCGAAAAATTGCTTCCAGCGCGAGCGCGCACTGCGGCACATTTGCGGCATGTTTCAGCACCAGCGCGTTGCCTGCCATCAAGGCTGGCGCGGCGGCACGAAATACCTGAAAGAAAGGAAAATTCCACGGCATGATGGCAAGCACGGTGCCGAGCGGTTCATGCGCGACATAACTTTTACCCGCATCGGAGGCGACAGGAACCACACTCAAAAATGCTTCGGCATGCTGGGCATAGTAATCGCAAACACTCGCACATTTTTCAACTTCAGCGCGCGCTTCATACAACGGCTTGCCCATTTCCTGCGTGATCAAAATCGCGTATCGATCACGATGCGTCAGCACATGCATCGCCACATTGCGCAACACGGGTGCGCGCTGGGCAAAAGTCGTCCTCGCCCAGCTTTGTTGCGCATCGTGGGTTTTCTCCAGCGCGTGCGCTAAACGCTGAATATCCCAACTGGCGTAGGTCTGAATCAGCTGGTTCGTGGTTGGATTGAAACTGATATAGGGCATGGTCGATATTCCTGTTTGAGATGGAAACAGTAACTGTGTTCGCTTGGTAACAGACACCTGTGGAGATGAACAGTCTCCACTTTCGCCTCAAACGAATAGGCTTTCATCCTACCCGATTTTCGCCTTACCAAGCGATGTCCCTGCGATTCAGAAGCATGGAGCTGAATCGCTAAGTGACACTTCAAACTTGAATGCGCCAAATGCACCGCACTTATTCACCCCTGATTCATGTTTGAATTACTTGCATTTGTGTTCTCCGTTTTCCGTTATCATTTCCGCCATTTCAATCAGTTGGAGTATTCAAGCTATGTTCAATTCTCTTCACAAAGTGACCCCTTTGCTCGCTGCGTTGCTGACGGTGTGTTGTTTGGCGATGCCTGTTGGTTTGGCTCAGGCAGAAGGCGTGAGCGTGGGCAAGGCTTCGGTGTTGCGCAATCTGGTGCCTGCGCAGCAACTGGAGCAGCAAGCTGCGGTGCAATATGCCGAGGTGTTGCAAAAAGCCGCCGCCGATCACACCTTGGGCTCGGATAACGACTCACAGGTGAAACGCCTGCGCGCCATTGCGACCCGCATCATTCCTTTTTCCAATAAATTCAACGGCAACGCCAGTCAATGGAAATGGGAAGTGAATTTAATTCATGATGCACAGCTCAATGCTTTTTGTATGCCAGGCGGCAAAATTGCGGTGTATTCGGGGCTGGTTGAGACCTTGAAATTAAGCGATGATGAAATCGCCATTGTGATGGCGCATGAAATTGCCCACGCGCTGCGCGAACATGCGCGGGCACGGATGGCAAAAAGTGAGTTGACCCAGTTTGGCATTTCCATCTTGAGTCAGAAAATTGGCGGCGGGCAATATGGCAGCTTGTTTCAAGCGGGTGGTTCGTTGTTGACCCTGAAGTTCTCTCGCGGCGATGAAACTGACGCGGATATTGTGGGCTTGGAATTGGCAGCACGGGCTGGCTATGACCCGCGCGCGGGTGTCTCGCTCTGGCAAAAGATGACCGCCAACAATAAAGGCGCACCACCACAATGGCTCTCCACCCACCCCTCTGGTCAAAACCGCGCACAAGAAATTCAACGCCATTTGCCTGAAGTCATGCCGCTGTATGAAAAAGCGAGGAAATAACAGCTCGCGGTCGCTTTAATATTGCCATGGATACATGGAAGTTTGCGAGATTTGACATGCTCATAGCGGCGCGGCGGATGAAAAATGGAAGGTTGGTATAGGGTGGTAATTGTGGGACTAAACAGGTAATCAGCAACACGCACTGAATCACGTTATCTCAATCAAGGGGTATTAAGTTATGAATGAAGAATCTATGCCATTTTTCGCGCTTCCAGAAAATTTACAAACGTGCAATCAAGCAATTGATCTAATAGGAAAAATTAAAAAAGAGAGCGATCTTGATAAATTCCTTGTGAGTTCACTCGTGGATTTTCTGAGGGAAATAAAAGCTGCCCCGCAGAAGTTTGACGAAAACTGCCCTTACTGCATAAAAGTTAGAGGCTTCGGTCGATATTTGTTTGCAAAGCTTAATGAAATAAAAGAAGAGACTGATCCCAATAACATTTCATCTGCCTTTCTCCAAGAGACTTTCATCTGGTTTTTTTACATTTTTTGTGAGCGAGAATTCTGGGATGATTTTCCATACCACAGGGCAATTAAAGAATTCGCACTAAAAAATCTAACCCTATTTGATCCAGAAGCTCAATTTGCAATCACCACTGCAAGTTATGGCTTGCCAGCCTTGCTCATTAAGTACTACTTCCAAGAGTCTTCTATCAAGGAATTCATCACTAACACAAAAAAGTTTGAGCAAATCAAAACGGAATCTCAACGTGAGTTAGATGAGCGTGAAAAACGAGTTGCCGCGCTGAATGAAACATTGAAAGAGCAAGAAACAGCTTTCAATTTTGTTGGTTTAAACAAAGGATTCAACGAACTATCTGATAAAAAGAAGCGTGAGCTTAATTTCGCATTTTGGGGAATGGTCACACTGGGGATTGTGATGATAGGGATTTTGTTGTATGAATTTGGACATATCACTGCGTACACAGCACCTATCGCGTCCCTCCACATGGCAGCATCCGCAGTACCTGCAACATCTGCCGTTTCCGCTGCATCCAGTATTCAAAACACCCCCATATACGGAATGCTTCCCCTCGCCGCAATAGAGTTTTTGTTGGTATATTTCTTCAGAATTATTTTGTCCAACTATCGCTCCATCAAGACGCAGCAGCTACAAATTGAACTCAGAATGACCTTGTGTCAATTTATTCAAAGCTACGCGGAGTATGCCAAGGACATTAAAGTCAACGACCCATCCGCATTGGAAAAATTTGAAAACCTGATTTTCAGCGGGATATTGACAGATCAGCAGCAATTGCCTTCGACCTTTGATGGGATTGAGGCAATTAGCAAGTTGGTTGAATCTGTCAGAAAGAAATAACTCGAAATCCTGTATTCCACTTGCGCACCTACAGTCTACCTATTTTGTAACTACTTGTTTATAAAGTCATGCCACCCTTAGAACCCCAACTCACCACTTTCCCCAATCCTTTTTTACGTTATTTCGCCGCCACGCGCCCCTCGTTTTTATCGGCGGCGTTGGTGTCGTGTTTGTTGGGATTGGCGAGTGCGCATTATTCGGGGTTGGCATTGCAGCCGAGTTTGGCAGTCGTCACCGTGTTGTTCGCGCTGGTGGCGCACGCGGGGGCGAATGTGCTGAACGATTATTATGATGCGTTAAACGGGACAGATGCGGCCAACACCGAGCGGGTGTTTCCGTTTACGGGCGGGAGTCGGTTTATTCAAAATGGCGTGTTGAGCGCGGCACAAACGGCGCGTTTTGGTTTCGCGCTGATGGGCGTGGTGGCGTTGGCGGGTGTGTGGTTGATGTTGCAATCTTCCCTTGAGCTAGCCTATATCGGTTTGGCGGGGTTGTTGATTGGTTGGTCGTATTCCGCGCCGCCGTTGCGCTTGAATAGTCGCGGCTGGGGCGAGCTGTGTATCACGGCGGGATTTTTGTTGATCGTGGTTGGCGCAGATTTTGTGCAGCGCAAAGGCTTTGCGCTGATGCCGATTATCGTCGGATTGCCTTATGCCTTATTGGCGACCAACTTATTGTATATCAACCAATTCCCAGATCGTCGTGCCGATATTCAGGCGGGGAAATTGCATTGGGTGGCGCGACTGGAACTGCATCATGCGCGCTGGGGCTATTTGCTGATCGCGCTTACGGCGAATGTTTTTTTGATTGATGGCGTGGTGAACGGCGCATTGCCGAAATTGGCGTTGTGCGCACTGTTGGCGTTACCGTTGAGTTTGAAAGCATTTGCCGTATTGCACCGCCATGCCGCCCAGCCATCACTACTCGCCCCCGCCATTCCGTTAACCATAGGCGCGATGTTGCTGCATGGCATTGTGCTCACCATGGCTTTGTGGATCGTCTAATAAAGTACCAACTCAACTCATCTTGAGGGTGACGCAGGGGGTAAAAGAAGCTATATTGCCGAGCATAAATATCTAGAAACCGAGTGTGATGCTACTAATCGGTTCATGTTTAGGCGGCACGGCAACGTCTTTTTTGCCGTAATAAAGGGGAACAAGGATGTACAAAATTTTAGCTATTATTTCATTATTTGCTGTAACAGGTTGCGCGTCCATCACAGGATCGAAATTGCAGCCTGTATCCATACAAACGATACAAGACGATGTAGAAGTGGCGGGCATAGGCTGCACATTGACCAATGATGCAGGAAAATGGTTTGTCACCACACCTGGCAGTGTGACGGTTCAAAAAAGCACGGACGACTTATCAATTGATTGCACTAAGGAGGGTGTGGCGACTGGACATGCAACGGCTGTTTCCAAAAGTAACGCGGGTGTCTGGGGTAATATCATCGCTGGCGGTGGCATTGGTTATATCGTTGACCGTAGCACGGGTGCAGGCTTCGATTACCCAAACTTAATTAAGGTTGTCCTTCACAAAGTGGGTGCCGCGGTCGGTTTGACCGCTCCTGCGGCGACGCCAGCGGTCGCTGCTGCCGCAACACCCGCTTCTGCTGAAACGCTAGCCAAAAAGTAATCCCATCACTTCCGTATCGGCATCGCTGGCTATGAAGAGTACCCTCAGGCAAGCGATGCTTGCCCAACGCGCACAGTTTTCTGACGCGCAACGTGATCTCGCGAATGCCACGATTACCCAACGGTTGCGCGATTTCCCTGACTATCAGCAAGCCCACACCGTATTGGCTTATATGAATTTCGGTACGGAATGCTCGACTGAAATGTGGGTGCAACACGTCCTCATGGATGGTAAAAAACTGGCTCTGCCACGCGTAAATCCCGCCACAAAACAGCTAGACTTGTATTGGGTGAATGACCTTGAGAATCAATTGGCTGCGGGCTCGTGGGGGATACTAGAACCGATAGTTTCACGCTGTGAAAGGCTAACGCACTTAAATGAGGTAGAATTAGCACTTTTGCCAGGTGTCGCTTTTACCCGCGAGGGAGCGAGACTGGGTTACGGTGGCGGTTTTTACGATAAATTGTTAGCACGTTTTACGTATCGTCCCACCTTAGTAGCAGCAGCATTTGCCTTGCAAATCGTCACAGAGATGCCGCAAGAAGTCACCGATGTCAAAGTTGAGTGGCTGATCACCGAGCAAGAAACGCTGCGTTGTGCAGCGTGATTGAAGTAGTTTTTCCACCCTAACGTGGTTGTACACAAGGACGAGATAAACCTCTCTCCAACACGCTAGAGAATATAGACAACGCAACAAAGGAAGTAGATAGAGATGACCACTTTACCCGATCACGATCCGCAAGAAACCCAAGAATGGTTAGATGCGCTGGAGTCTGTACTGGAAAATGAAGGCACGGAACGTGCGCATTTTCTGTTGGCACAAATGATTAACAAGGCGCGCAGCCTAGGGGCGGGCGTGCCGTTTAGCGCGACCACGCCGTATTGCAATACCATTCCGTTGGAAAAAGAACGTCGCTCGACGGGTAATCACCAATTGGAACAGCGTATTCGCGCCTTGATGCGCTGGAATGCGATGGCGTTGGTGTTAAATGCCAATCGTGATTCGTCTGAATTGGGCGGTCATATCGCCAGTTTCGCTTCTGCCGCGACTTTGTATGACGTGGCATTCAATCATTTCTTCCACGGCAAAACCGATACCCACGGCGGAGATTTGGTGTATTTCCAAGGTCACTCTTCACCAGGCATGTATGCCCGCGCGTTCTTGGAAGGGCGCATCAGCGAAGAGCAGATGTACAAATTCCGCCAAGAAGCCGATGGCAATGGCTTATCGTCTTATCCTCACCCTTGGTTGATGCCTGATTTCTGGCAGTTCCCGACCGTGTCGATGGGATTAGGGCCGTTGATGGCGATTTACCAAGCGCGCTTTATGCGTTACATGGAACATCGCGGCATGGCGGAAACGGCTGGACGTAAAGTCTGGGCGTTTTTGGGTGACGGTGAAACCGACGAACCCGAATCCTTGGGCGCGGTTTCGATGGCGGGACGCGAAAAATTAGACAATCTGATTTTCGTGGTCAACTGCAACTTGCAACGCTTGGACGGCCCTGTGCGCGGCAATGGCAAAATTATTCAAGAATTAGAAGGCGTGTTCCGTGGTGCAGGTTGGAATGTCATCAAAGTAGTGTGGGGTAGCCATTGGGATCGCTTGTTCGCCAAAGACAAAACAGGCTTGTTGCAACAACGGATGCAAGAAGTCGTGGATGGCGAATACCAAACCTATAAATCCAAAGATGGCGCGTATGTTCGCGAACATTTCTTTGGCAAATATCCTGAGCTGCTGGAAATGGTGGCGGATATGTCCGATCAGGAAATTTGGCGGCTGAATCGCGGTGGTCACGATCCTTACAAGGTGTTCGCAGCTTACGCAGAAGCGACCAAACACACAGGTCAACCGACCGTGATTTTGGCTAAAACCGTTAAAGGTTACGGCATGGGCACGGCAGGTGAAGGGCAAAACATTACCCATCAACAAAAGAAAATGACACAGGAAGTGCTGCTCAAATTCCGTGATCGTTTCAGCATTCCGTTGAACGATGCACAGGTCGCGAGCCTGAACTTCTATCGTCCAGCCGAAGACAGCGTGGAGATGAAGTATCTTAAAGAGCGTAATCAGGCGATGGGACATATTCCCGCACGTAAGCCTGTGACGGAAGCCTTGATGATTCCAAATCTGGACGCATTTGACGCGCTGCTCAAAGGCACGGATGACCGCGAAATCTCCACCACCATGGCGTTTGTGCGCATGTTGGGTATTTTGGTGAAAGACAAACATATCGGCAAACAAGTGGTGCCGATTGTGCCTGATGAATCCCGTACTTTCGGGATGGAAGGCATGTTCCGCCAATTGGGGATTTTCTCGCAAGTCGGGCAGCTCTACACGCCTCAAGATGCTGACCAATTGATGTTCTACAAAGAAGACAAAACAGGTCAAATTCTGCAAGAAGGCATTAACGAAGCGGGCGCAATGTCGTCGTGGATCGCCGCTTCCACCGCGTATGCCAATTACGGCAAAGCCATGGTGCCGTTCTACATTTACTACTCCATGTTCGGTTTCCAACGCGTGGGCGATTTGGCATGGGCGGCGGGCGATTTGCGTGCGCGCGGCTTTATGATTGGCGGTACAGCAGGACGCACCACGCTGAATGGTGAAGGTTTGCAACATCAAGATGGGCATAGCCATTTGAGCGCGGCAACGATTCCAAATTGCGTCTCGTATGATCCGACTTACGCGTATGAGCTCGCGGTCATCATCCAAGACGGGATGCGCCGCATGTACGTTAATCAGGAAGATGTGTTCTATTACATCACCGTGATGAACGAAAATTACGTTCACCCAGCGATGCCAGCAGGCGCGGAAGCAGGCATTATCAGCGGGATGTATTTGCTGCAAGAAGCGCAAGCGAAATCCAGCAAAGCACCGAAAGTTCAACTGTTGGGCAGCGGTACGATCTTGCGCGAATCCATTGCCGCCGCACAAATTCTGCAACAAGACTTTGGCGTAGAAGCGGATATTTGGAGTGTGACCAGCTTTAACGAATTGCGCCGTGATGGCTTGGATTGCGAACGTTGGAATCGTTTGCATCCTGAAGCAGAAGCTCGTCAAAGCCATGTCGAAAAATGCTTGGCGAGCCGCAGCGGCCCTGTGATTGCGTCCACGGATTACATCAAGAGCTACGCCGATCAGATTCGTGCTTTTGTGCCACAGCCTTATACGGTGCTGGGTACAGATGGTTTCGGTCGTTCGGATACCCGCAAGAAACTTCGTCAATTCTTCGAGGTGGATCGTTTCTACATCGCGATTGCGGCACTCAAAGCCTTGGCAGATGCAGGCACGATCAGCCAAAACGAAGTCAGCCGTGCGATCCGTTTGTACAATATCAATCCAGACAAACCCAATCCTGTGACGGTTTAAAGTGATCGTAGGTCGGGTTTTAACCCGAGCGTCACGCTCAAAGTCGGGTTAAGCACCCGACCTATGGACTCAAAGAGAGAAGGAATAACGATGTCAAATATCAAACAAGTATTTGTGCCAGACATTGGCAATTACAAAGATGTAGCGGTGATTGAAGTCGCCGTCAAAGTGGGCGACACGATTAACGCTGAAGACAATTTGTTGACACTGGAAACAGATAAAGCCGCAATGGAAGTACCCGCGCCATTTGCGGGTGTGGTGAAAGAACTCAAAATTAAAGTGGGCGACAAAGTTTCCCAAGGTTCGTTGATTCTGTTGCTAGAAAGCGCAGAAGCGGGCGCGGTTGCTTCTGCGCCTACGGCGAGTGCACCTGCCTCTGCACCAGCCGCAGCCCCAGTTGCAGCACCCGCTGCGGTCGTGAGTGCGCCAGCACCTACACCTGCGGCAAGCGCAGTGAGCGTGTCGGCACCCGCAGGCAAAGCACATGCCAGCCCCGCCATTCGTCGCTTTGCGCGTGAGTTGGGTGTGGACATCAGCACAGTCAAAGGCTCTGGCGATAAAGGTCGAGTAACTAAAGAAGACGTGCAAAATTACGTCAAAGCCATTATCGCCAAACCCAATACAGGCGGCGGTCTGCAAGTGCTGGATATGCCTGTGTTTGACTTTGCCAAATACGGCGCGGTTGAAAGCAAACCTTTATCCCGTATCAAGAAAATTTCTGGCGCGAACTTGCATCGCAACTGGGTAACCATCCCCCACGTCACGCAATTTGACGAAGCGGACATTACCGAAATGGAAGCTTTCCGCAAAGAATTGGGCGCGGAATATGCCAAACAATCCATCAAGATCACGCCGCTGGTTTTCTTGCTCAAAGGTGTGGTGGCTGCCTTGCAAAAATTCCCTGAATTCAATGCGTCACTGGATGCCACAGGCGAGAATTTGATTCTGAAACAATACTTCCACATCGGTGTGGCGGTGGATACGCCTGATGGTTTGATGGTGCCAGTGTTGCGCAATGTCGATCAAAAAGGACTGGTGCAACTGGCGCAAGAATTGGCAGAAATCAGTGCTAAAGCGCGTGACAAAAAGATCACCGCAGCGGATATGCAAGGCGGCTGCTTCTCCATTTCCAGCTTGGGCGGCATTGGCGGCACGGCATTTACCCCGATTATCAATGCGCCAGAAGTCGCGATTTTGGGTGTATCCCGTTCCAGCATGAAACCTGTTTACCAAGACGGACAATTCGTCCCGCGCTTGATGTTGCCGTTGTCGTTGTCGTATGACCATCGCGTGATTGACGGCGCATTGGCTGCTCGCTTCACCAGCTATCTGGCAAAAGTGTTGGGCGACATTCGTCGGTTGATGTTGTAATCAATTTACTGAATTTTCCATCCAATAAGTTGTAAAATGCGCGCCACATCAGTTGCTTAGTGCAATTGATGTGGTTTGTTTTTCAAGGCATAAAACGGCATCATTCACATGAATCGACCCATCGGCATCTTCGGCGGTACATTTGACCCGATTCATTTCGGGCATTTGCGTTTGGCGGAGGAGATGTTGGAGTTGGCGAATTTGCAGCAGATTCGCTTTATCCCAACGGGTACGCCACCGCATCGCGGTGCGCCACAGGTGACGGCGGTGCAGCGCAGTGCCATGGTGGGACTGGCGATTGCCGATCAACCCAAATTTGTGTTGGATGAACGTGAGGTGCGACGGGCGCATATGTGTTATACCGTGGATACCTTGCGTGAATTGCGACAAGAATTGGGGGACGCGCAACCGCTCTGTTTGCTCATGGGCGGCGATGCTTTTCTCCAGTTGCACACTTGGTATCAATGGGAAGAGCTGTTTGAACTGGCACATATTGTGGTGGGTTGCCGCCCTGGATTTGCCATTGAAGAGCGCATTCATACTGCACCGATGGCGTTGCAACTGCAACATCAACACCGCAGATGCACGGCGGAGGCATTGTCTCATCGTGCCGCTGGGGGAATTGCCGTATTGGCGATTCCCAAATTAGAAATTTCAGCCACCGACGTTCGTGCGCGGGTGGCGGAACAACGTACCATCCGCTATCTGCTCCCCAAAGCAGTAGCGGACTATATTTATCAACATCACTTGTACCTAACATGTTAAACACAGAAGAAAAAACACTCGCCGTGGTTGCCGCGCTGGAAGAAATTAAAGCCGCTAATATCACGGTGATCGACACCAGCAAATTAAGCAATCTTTTTGATCGCATGATTATCGCCAGTGCCAATTCCACCCGTCAAACCAAAGCCTTGGCGGATAACGTCGTGGTGAAATTGAAAGAACGCGGCGAAATCGTGCTGGGACGCGAAGGCGAAGACAGCGGCGAATGGATTTTGGTCGATTTGGACGAAGTGCTGGTGCACATCATGCAGCCTGCAATTCGCGAGTATTACAACCTCGAAGAATTGTGGAGCAAAGCCCAAAATGCCCGCCCTAAATTGGCGGGATCGCCTGACGGGAAGTAGCCCCATGTTGCAGCGCAGACTCTCCCCTCGCCCGCGTGCGGGAGAGGGGTTAGGGGAGAGGGTTGTGTTGCGAATTTACTCGTGCCACACGCCAAAACCGTGCGAATGAATTCGCACCCACCCAAAAAATGAAGCTGTTGATTGTCTCCGTCGGCAATAAAATGCCCGACTGGATTGCTGACGGGTTCAAGGAATACGTCAAGCGCATGCCGCGTGAGGCGCAGATCGTATTGGTCGAAGTCAAACCCGAAGCGCGCACCACAGGCAAAACCCCTGCGCAGATGATGGAAGCGGAAGCGCAACGGATTTTGCACGCCTTGCCCGCAGGTTGTTTTCGCATCGCTTTAGACGAACGCGGCGCGCAACCCACCACCAAACAACTCGCCGCACAGATGAAAAACTGGCTGGGTGCGGGGCAGGATGTGGCATTTATCATCGGTGGCGCGGACGGTTTGCACGAAAGTGTTAAACACAGCGCACAACATTTAATGGCTTTATCCTCGCTCACCCTGCCCCACGCTTTCGTCCGAGTGCTATTAGCCGAACAACTTTACCGCGCCCACAGCGTGTTGAATAACCATCCTTATCATCGAGAGTAAGTTTTTTATGTGAAACGAGAATGGTGAAACGTGAAACAAACCGTCGTGCCCCACGTTTTTCACATTTCACGTTTAACCTTTCACCGCATTTCAGGAAAAACCATGACCACCACCGAACCCATCCATTTTGACCATTCTGGTAATTTCAACCGTCTGCGCGGCCGCTTAGAACATCAAGTCGGCAAGGCGATTGGTGATTTTAATATGATCGAAAACGGCGACAGCGTGATGGTGTGTCTGTCAGGCGGCAAGGATTCCTACACTTTGTTGGAGATTTTGTTGACGCTGCGCAAACGTGCGCCGATTGATTTCCGCATCGTGGCAATGAATCTGGATCAAAAGCAGCCAGGCTTTCCAGCTGACGTGTTGCCGACCTATTTGAAGAATCTGGGCGTGGAATATCACATCGAAACCCAAGATACGTATTCCATCGTCAAAGAGAAAATCCCTGAAGGGAAAACTACTTGTTCGCTGTGTTCACGGCTGCGGCGTGGCATTATCTACAGCGTGGCGCAACAGCTGGGCGCGAATAAAATCGCCTTGGGACATCACCGCGACGACATGATTGAAACCTTGTTTTTAAATATGTTTTTTGGTGGCAAGCTGAAAGCCATGCCGCCAAAACTCGTCACAGACAAAGGCGATCACGTGGTGATTCGCCCCTTGGCGTATTGCGCGGAAAAAGACATCGCGCGCTTTGCCCGTGGTATGGAGTTCCCGATCATTCCCTGCAACTTGTGCGGCTCGCAAGAAAACTTGCAACGCCAAGTGATCAAAGAAATGTTGACCAACTGGGAGCGTCAATACCCAGGCCGCAGCCAAACCATCTTTACCGCGATGCAAAATGTCGCGCCTTCACATTTGATGGATGGAAAACTATTTGATTTCAAAAATATGCAGCTAGGACAAGCGGATGTGGCGGGTGACTTGGTGTTTGATAGCGAGTAATCTCAAGCTTTTTGATGATGTAACGAATGAGCCCCCATGACCATTACGGCATGGGGGCTCATTTACATCATGTGGCGGTTAAACCAAACCAGCCAAATAAGTTGTAGCTTGACCAGGTTTAAATACGGCCGTCATCACTTGGTTGCGGGGTGTTTTGCCTGGTTCAGCAATGGCAATGTGTACCCAAGTGCCTTCAAAAATAAGCTGATCGAAGGTCAAACCAGAATTCATAATCGCTGCCGTGATTTGGCGTGGCGTACCAAAAGAAGGGCAGGAGAAGTCCGCTGCGCAGCCATTGCTGTGCGCACTGGTCATTGAGCCCCCCACAGCCTTATTCACCGCTGCACTACGATAACCACTGCTGATAGAGATGGTTTTACCACCTAGAACGGTGCGAACTTTTTCTAGCAATCGCGCAATTTCCGTCAAATTAGTGAGTACATCCAGTGAATCAGGTTCATTGCTAATACCCAATCGCGCGGCGGCTTGAGAAGCGGTAAATTCGCTGAGCCAGAAGTGCTCGGAAAGTTTAGAGTCTGTGGTCATAATAGTCCTTAGGCGCGTCAGTTGATGATGAAATCTGGAGCGCAGATTACGCCTGCGACCTTGTGCCTGTCAAGCAATTGAGTATCAATTGATAGGCAATCTTCAGATGCCAATTTAGGGCGTGATCATTCTCACTGCGTCACGAAGGATGATTGAAAGTAGCTGAAGGTAGATTTTTAGGGCGCACCGAAAGCTGATAAAAAAAGACCTGCATCTCTGCAGGTCTTTGTATTGGTGCCGATTATCGGATTCGAACTGATGACCTACCGCTTACAAGGCGGTTGCTCTACCAACTGAGCTAAATCGGCGGGTGATGCACCTGTTGCTTGGTGGGTCGGGCGAGATTCGAACTCGCGACCAACGGATTAAAAGTCCGCTGCTCTACCGACTGAGCTACCGACCCCTGCAAAGGAGCGCGAATTATACGGATTTAACCAGCTCTGTCAACACCCAATTGCACCTAGCAACACGTATTATTGCAAAAAATTGGCTTTTTCTACTTATTGGCAGTAAAAAAACAATATTTAATCTCGTTCCCCTGACAATGCCATCAAAATATTCAACAAGCTGATAAAGATATTGTAAATATCCAAATACAAACTCATTGTTGCCATGATGTAATTGGTTTCACCACCATGAATAATTTGACTGATGTCATACAGGATGTAAGCGGAAAACAGCAACACCGCCACACCAGAGATGGTTAAGGATAACACAGGAATTTGGAAAAACATATTCGCCAGCGAGGCAACCAGTATCACAATCAACCCAATGAACAAAAATTTGCCCATGTAGCTGAAGTCTTTCTTAGTGACGGTTGCTAAGGTAGCGAGGCTAAAAAAGATCAAACCCGTTCCACCTGCCGCCATGCCGATGAGTTCGGTGCCATTTTTCAAGTGCAACGCAACTTGTAAAATCGGCCCTAAGAATACGCCTGCCACGAAGGTGAAGCCCAATAACGCGGCAATCCCCCACCCGCTATTACGTAGTTTGGTGACAGCGAACAACAATCCCATCATCACGGCAAACATCAGCAATGAGCTGATAATCGGGCTGGCCGCCATAAAGGATAAGTTGAGCGAGAGCCCAATAAATGCGCCAATGACGGTGGGGATCATGCTTGCGCCGAGCAACATATAGGTGTTGCGCAGTACTTTGTTTTGTTCTGAAGCAATGGCGGGTGCGCCAACTTGGTATTCGTATTGCATTTAGGTTCTCCTAATAATGAAGTATTCAACAACAGGGGCTAAGACTAGCGAAGTCAGCTAAAAGTTGCAACCTTTGTCCATCATATCGACTGGGGATGTGGGCTGGTTGCACCCCATTGACTGTCTTGCGCCAAGGTGTTTAATTTTTGAATTAAGCTATCGCGTAGGCAATGCAGCTCAAGGATGCGTGATTGCGCTTCCAGTGCATTTCCATTTAGCTTAAGGTCGTAAAGCTCTACTGCCAACGCATGCGTTTGCTTGTGTAAGACTGCAATCGCGCTAAAAGTCGGGTGTGTCCCATAGCGTACCAAGCCCCGACCTTCCAGCCAGTGTGCAAAATGGCACTGTGTTTCGTTTAAAGGGGGCGGAGCAGAGGCTTTGTCATGGAGATAAGCCTCCAGTACGCTGACCCATGCATGATGTTCCGCACTGGCGAAGAGCAGAGGCAATTCATCTTGATGTGCGGGCGCGGGCTTTTGCCAAGCTGGGTTGGCATGCCAATTGGCAACCCAATCAGGTATTTCAGATGCGAGCATAGGATGCGCAATACCAAAACCTTGTGCTAGATCGCAACCAAGTTGCAATAACAAGGTGCCATGGGCAATGGTTTCTACCCCTTCTGCGATCACTTGGCGATGAAATGCCGTCGCCAGTCCTAAAATACCTTCCAAGATGGCAAGGTCATCAGGATCGTCAAGCATGTTATGTACAAAACTCTGATCTATTTTCAGTAGATTGACGGGAAGCCGTTTCAAATAAGTTAAAGAGGAATATCCTGTGCCGAAGTCATCTAGGGAAAAGGTTACCCCTAATGCTTGGCATTGCAAAATGGTCTGGGAAATTTGTGCGACATCTTCAAGGGTACTGGTTTCCAAAACTTCCAATTCCAATTGATTGGGATTGATGTCAGGATATTGATTCAGCAGGTTTTGTAAGCGATCGGGAAAGTCTAATTCTTGTAATTGGCGAACGCCCACATTGACACTAATAGGTATTATGAAGCCCGCTGCTTGCCAAGTGCTGACCTGATTGAGGGCAGAATCAATAACCCACTCGCCAATCATGACGGAGAGCGGATGATCTTCGACAATGGGTAGAAACTCTTTTGGTGCTAAGAGTTCTTTTTGAGGGTGCTGCCAACGAATCAAAGCTTCCGCGCCGATGACGGTGCCTGTTCGCATATTCACTTTGGGCTGGTAGTGCAATACAAATTCTTTCGCATTTAAAGCCTGAGTGATACGCTCCAAACTTTCATGATGATCTCGAATGCTCACATCCTGCGCCGCATCAAAGATGAAGTAGCGATTTTTCCCCGCCAATTTGGCTTGATACATCGCTTGGTCGGCTTGACGCATGAGTTGATCGGCATCAATATTTTCACCTTGCGGATAGAAGGTGACACCGAGGCTGGCGGAAACTTGTAGCGTCACATCGCCAAACTGCACAGGACGAGCCGCCGCTTCACGTAAGCGAGTGAGAATCTCCAGACTGCTATCTACACTTTCTAGTTCAAGCAATACCGCAACGAACTCATCTCCACCCAAGCGTGCGAGCGTATCGCCATCGCGTAACACTTGCTTCATGCGATTAGAAACGGTAATGAGTAATTGATCTCCTGCTTCGTGACCATGATTGTCATTCACAGCCTTAAATCCATCTAAGTCTAGGAAGACGACCGCAAGTAGGTGTTGATGTCGCTGCGACTGGGAAATACCTTGGCGCAGTCGATCCGCGAGCAGGACGCGGTTGGGCAAATTGGTCAACGCATCATAATGTGCAATGTGTTCTAGTTGATTTTGGTGCTCTTTGAGAGAGGTAATATCAGAGAAAAGTGCTACGTATTGCAGTGTATGACCGTGCGCATCTTTAACCGCACTGATGGTTTGCATGGCCGCATAGACCTCGCCATTCTTACGTCGATTCCAAACCTCACTATACCAATGCCCCTGCTCTATCAGGCCGCGCCATAAGGCAGCGTAGTAATCTTTAGTTTGTCGACCAGAACTCAGCAAGCGAGGATTGCGTCCCAGCACCTCATTATGATGATAACCTGTGATACGGCTAAACGCCTGATTCACATCAATAATCGTTCCATCAGAATCGGTGATCATAATACCCTCGCGAGCATGCGTAAACACGCTGGCCGCTAATTTGAGCTTCTCTTCAGCGTGTTTACGTTCTGTAATATCCCAGCAGTAACCAATATAACCGAGGAAGTTGCCATTGGTATCGAAGCGCGGCACGCCAATATCTGCAATCCAACCATAATTGCCATTGGCGCGACGCAGCCGATACTCCAGATCAACTTTATGTCGTTGCTGGAATGCGGCTTGGCAAAGGCTTTCGCAGCGTGCTCTATCATTCGGGTGTACATCTTCCAGCCAACCTATGCCCAGCAACTGTTCCATGCTTCGACCTGTATAGGTCAACCAGCGTTTGTTGTACCAAATGCCCGCATTTTGGGTATCCGACATCCAGATTAGAGCGGGCGCATGGTCCGCCATATTATGGAAACGAGCCTCACTTTCAGACAGCGCATCTTCACGTTGTTGCAAGGCAAGCAGCAAACGATTAAAACCTGCTATCAATTCTCCTATTTCATCAAATTGAGTAATGGGTAAAGGGGTTAAGCGTGCGTAGGCATCTACTAATTTGGCGTGTGTTGTTAACGTACTCAGGGCATGAAGTATAGGCGCAAGTTGACGCTTCAACATCCACCACGTTAATCCCGCCGCCAACAAAGTCAATATTGCGGTGATAATCAACATGCGGTTCCGCATGATGTGTATCGGGGCAAAAACCTCGTCTGTAGGAATGGACACCACCACAATCCAACCCGTCAAAGGAATTTGCTTGAAGGAGGACAGCACTTCAACACCACGCGCATCATTGTAGGTAAGCGAACCTTCTTGTTCCTTTAAAATGAGGTCAATGGATGGGTTTACTTTCTCTGCAGGGAGCGGCTGCAGCGTTCGCCATTTATCGTTTGCCGTTACAATCCGACGAGCCTGAGGAGCAATCAGCAAATAGCCCCCCTCCTTCCCATAATGCGCATCCGTTAAATGCTCCAAAAAGTTATGGGTACTCAAATCAGTCGCCCCAGCCAAAACGCCAATCACGTGACGATGCGCGTCTTGAATAGGCACAGCCATCGTAAAACTCGGATGACCCGACATCTTACTTATGACTGGACTACCGATGATTGGCTGTTCATCTTTGATGACATCCTTGATGTAATCACGATCCGCATAATTGATGTGTGCTTGATTATTAGGAAACGTGGTGGCGATTGAAATGCCATCCAACGCCGTTATAAAGCCACCGCCATTGAAAAAAATGGGCAAGATGCCTTGGCTTTGCAAATGAATTTGTAGTTGTTCAGGATTTTTTAGGAGCTGAGGCGTAATCGTTTTAGCAACACTGACTAATGCATCGCGACGCTGTTCTATTTCTTGATTGATCCCTGCGGCGACGAAGGTCGCTGTTGAAAGCTGCTGCTCGCTTGAGAGCGTTTCCATGTCTTTGTGCAGCATCTGGGTGGCAACAAACGCCAAAAACCAAATACTACTCACGAAGATGCTTAGGGTAAAAAGCATCACTCTTTTCTTGAGAGGGTGTCCTTGAAAAATATTGAGTTGCATATCTTTTTACCGTATTACAGAGGCGTTAGAAGCCAACCCTAGAAGACCATCATTTGTTAATTGATATTGATTATATACACTTTCTCGCTGAAGAAGCTCAACTGATTAGATAGTGCGAATTTAATCAACATGCTAAGCGCACCTTTCTTGGCGATTCAAGCTGTTATTTTTATATCGGCTTATGGTATAAGGCGAAATCCAATTTACATATTCTGCTATGCCTTTCGCTGCTCTCCAGTCCGAACTTCGCCAACGTGAAACCCAAGGTTTATTGCGCCGCCGCCATACCTTAGATTCACCGCAATCACCTCATATAATAGTGGCAGGCAAGTCGTATTTAACCTTTTCCAGCAACGATTACCTTGGTTTGGCGAACCATCCTCAGTTAGTGGCGGCGTGGCAAACGGGTGCGGCTCAATGGGGGGTGGGATCGGGTGCGGCGCATTTGGTGACGGGGCATAGCGCGGCGCATGAGGAGCTGGAGCTTGCCTTGGCGCAATTCGTCGGCAAACCCGCTGCGTTATTGTTTTCCACGGGCTATATGGCGAACGCAGGCGCGGTGCAGGGCTTGGTGGGCAAGGCGGATTTCGTGTTTGCCGACAAACTAAATCATGCGTCATTGAACGAAGCGATGCGCTTGTCGCGGGCGACGGTGAAACGCTATCGGCACAACGATGTTTCGCATTTAGCCAAGCTATTGGCGGACGCGCCGCACGGGCGGAAGTTAGTCATCACTGACGCGGTATTCAGCATGGATGGTGACATCGCGCCTTTGCCTGAATTATTGGCGTTGTGTGAACAGCATGACGCGTGGCTATTGGTCGATGATGCCCATGGCTTTGGCGTATTGGGCGCGCAAGGTCGTGGCGCGTTAGCGCATTTTGGACTGACTTCACCGCGCATCATCTATATGGCAACCTTGGGTAAAGCGGTGGGTGTGTTTGGCGCGTTTGTCGCTGCGGAGCAAGTGGTTATCGACACCTTGGTTAACCTCGCCCCCAGCTACGTTTACACCACCGCCACCCCACCCGCCGTGGCACATACGACATTGGCGAGTTTGCGGCTAATCGAAGCTGGCGATGAGCGTCGTGCGCATTTGCAAATGCTGATTGCCCTGTTGCGCGAAGAGTTACAAGACTTACCGTGGGCACTCATGCCGTCGGATACGCCCATCCAGCCGTTGCTGGTCGAAGATGCCCACACTGCTTTAACCCTCAGCGCGACATTGCGTGAGCAAGGCATCTGGCTCTCCGCCATCCGCCCGCCGACCGTCCCCACCGCAAGGTTGCGGATTACCTTGTCGGCAGCGCATACGGCGGCGGATGTTTCACGTTTAGGAAAGGCACTACATGACATTGCACGTTGAAATTCAAGGCACAGGTGCGCCGTTGTTATTGATTCATGGCTGGGGGATGCACGGCGGATTATGGGGCGAATTGGTTGCGCGCTTGGCGCAGGATTTCCAAGTCATTACCGTGGATTTGCCTGGGCATGGCTTGAGTCGGGATTGTGTGCTCCCTCACCCTAGCCCTCTCCCAGTGGGCGAGGGGTTTGACTCCCTTCCCTCTGCGGGGGAAGGGATGAGGGTGGTGCAAGATCTCGATGGCTTCGTTGATGTGCTTGCCGCACAATTTCCTGAACCGTTAAACGTCTGCGGCTGGTCTTTGGGTGGGCAAATTGCGTTGCGTTGGGCTACTCGTTTTCCGTCGCAAATACAAAAGCTCATATTGCTATCTAGCACGCCGTGTTTTGTGCAACAGCCCGCTTGGGATTGCGCCATGTCGGCGGACACGTTAGCGGGATTTGCCGAAGCCTTGCAGCAGGATTATGCCCTGACCTTGCGCCGATTTTTGGCGTTGCAAGTGCGCGGCAGTGAGAACGAAAAAGCCTTGCTACTGCGCTTGCGACAGGCATTATTCAGTCGCGGCGAGCCTGACCAAGCGATTTTGCAACGCGGGCTAGGCATTTTGCGCGACTGCGATTTACGTGCCGACTTGCCAAGAATTGCGCAGCCCACGCTGGTGATCGGCGGCGAACGTGATACCCTCACGCCCCCGCAAGCCAGTGCATTTTTGGCGCAGCAGTTGCCGAATGCGCAGCTGCATATTGTGCATGGCGCAGCACACGCGCCCTTTTTGTCGCATCCCGATGCGGTTGTGCAACATATCAATACTTTTTTGTAAGCGTTTAGTCGTTAGCGATGAGTTGATGAAATGCCATTCACCTAATAATGACCAACTAACGACTAGCGACTACTTACTAACGCCCCTCTATGAATGAATTTTTAATCGACAAACAACAAGTCCGCCGTTCCTTCAGCCGAGCGGCAAAAAGTTATGACGCGGCAGCGGTATTGCAGCGCGAAGTCTGCCAGCGCATGTTAGAACGCTTGGACTACATCCGCTTGCAACCGACCCGCGTGTTAGACGTGGGCAGCGGCACGGGCTGGGGCACCCGCCAACTGACTGCCAAATACGCCGACGCGCAAGTGATCTCCCTCGACATCGCCCTCGGTATGTTGCAACTGTCACGCGGGCAAACCAGTTGGTGGCGCAAATTACTCAGCCCACCGCCCGCCGTGTGCGCCGACGTGGAAGCCTTGCCTTTCGCCAGCAACAGCTTTGAAATGGTCTGGTCAAATCTAGCCTTGCAATGGTGCAACGACCTGCCCGCCACCATCGTCGATTTGCACCGCATCCTCAAACCCGACGGCTTGCTGATGTTCAGCACCTTCGGCCCCGATACCCTCAAAGAACTGCGCCGCGCCTTCCACGGCGTGGATGAACACAATCACCTGAACCGTTTCGCCGACATGCACGACGTAGGCGACATGCTCTCCCACGGCGGCTTCGCCGAACCCGTGATGGACATGGAATACCTGATCCTGACTTACGACGACGTGCGCGGCGTGTTGTACGACCTCAAAGCCATCGGCGCACACAACGCCACCGCAGGACGCGGACAAGGCTTAATGGGCAAACAAGCGTGGGCGCGATTAGTCGAAAACTACGAACAACAACGACGTGATGGCAAACTCCCCGCCACCTACGAAGTGATTTATGGTCATGCGTGGAAAGTCCCGCCCAGAGTCACCAAAGACGGCGCGGCGATTATTCAGACTTCGTTTAAGGTAAAGTAAATTTTGGGGAGGGTAAAATGAAAGCGGCTAAACCATCTCGTCGCATACAAAGCAAGGCGGCATGTTGTCCTAAAACATGCCCATTCAACCGCCAAAAACGCTCAAAAGCTGCATCATGGGACAGTTTGTTAAACAGCTTGGATCAGTTTTCGGCGGATTTTATGGCGGATCGCGCCGCATTGCTTGAATCTCAAATTGACAAGGAATCCAGATGACCAACTACCAAACCGATATTGTTGCGTGGGCGAATGAGCAAGCACGGCTAGTTTTTTGGTCGATTTGTTTGGTATTGATGCTCTGCACACCGTATGCCGCCTACGCCGAATACGCGTGGGACTTGCTTAAGCAACCCACTTTTAAAACGATCTACTTAAAAACACTGGGCACGAAAGCCAAGGTGAAATGGTTAGCAAAACTATCAGGTCCTAGCTCCCCGAATACCCAGAGAATGGTCGGCACATTGACTTATCAATTTGCCCATACCTGCAAACCACATGCTTGCGGTACCGACCACCTCGCACTGGCTTACCACGCCGATTCCAAACGGTTATACCTCAAATTGACCCAAGAAACGGGTGTGCAATGGCTAGGAGAGCCCTCAGCAGAAATGAAATTGGCATTGGATAGCTATGATGCGGGTGATAAATAGTTGAAATCCCATCTTGCCCCCCATTCCATGAGTTTTTTCCTCACAGGCACCGACACCAATATCGGCAAGACATTGATTTCGTGCGCCTTATTGCATCACTTCGCGGCGCAAGGTCAGCGGGTGATTGGGATGAAACCTGTCGCGGCGGGGGTGAATGCTTCGGGGGCGTATGACGATGTGGTGCAGTTATGCGCGGCGAGTAATGTGTCGGCGGCGTTGCGCGACATCAACCCTTATGCGTTTGTGCCTGCCATCGCGCCGCATTTAGCCGCACAGCAAGCGGGAATACGAATAGCATTCGCGCCCATCCTCGCGGCATTTCAAACCTTGGCGCAACAAGCGGACACGGTGATTGTGGAAGGCGTGGGCGGCTGGCGCGTGCCGTTGAACGAGTCGCAAGACAGCGCGGACTTGACAAAGGCGTTGAATTTACCCGTGATTTTGGTGGTGGGGATGCGGCTGGGATGTTTAAGCCACGCGCTGTTGACGGTGGAATCCATCGCCGCCAGCGGCTTGACCTTGGCGGGATGGGTCGCCAATTGCGTGGAGGAAACTATGATGATGCGCGAGGAAAATATTGCAGCCTTGCAACAACGCATAGACGCACCGCTGTTGGGCGTTGTGCCGTTTCAACGTGTGCCTGATGCGAAGGTGGCGGCGCAATGTTTACAGTGTTTGGAGATAAAACGATGAAGTATCTGTTAAGGCTTGTGCTGGTTGCTCACTTGGCGATGCCTATGTTGGTTGTTGCACAAGAGTCCACCCCAAAAGTAGCTGAAGCACGTCAGCGTGCCTACGCGTTTTTGGATTGTGGCATTACTGAGTCGCAAGGTATCAACGGCTTGCGGCGATTAGGCAAGGTCTTAAAGGAAGATGTGCTTCCACAGCCGAACGGTGGTGAAATACATACATTATATTACGAGGGCATGTCGGTTACGGTGTACCTAAATGGTCGTAATATGTTGCTGAATGAGGTGGTTATTTCAAGTCCCGCTTGGTCGGTGAAATACGGTTTGCGCGTGGGTGTCAGCAAGGAGCAGGTTGAAAAAATATTGGGAAAATCGACTCAAAAATCGCAATGGGAATATGCAGATGGCATGGCAGCGGTGGTGATCTCCTTTGATGCCAAGCAAAAAGTGCGTGAAATCCGTTGGCATTTTGATATTGATTGATAATGAACGAAATGCAGACCAAATTCAGGGTGAATATGCTTCGCTGGTTTATTTTAACGTTTCTACTGTGCCTGGCAACATCCGCACTTGCCGATTCGTATCTCTATGACAGAAACACCATTCGCCTGTCCGATATTCCCAAGGATGCACCAAAGTTTGAAGATTATCCCGTGAAGTCGATTTTCAAAGGGAAAGTCGCTGCGCCAGATGTTCGAGCTCATCCTACCTCTAGACTTTACCGCACCGCTATTCGTGCAAGAGCAAAAGCGGGCGTTAATTTTGCAGGGCATTACACCTTGATGGGTTGGGGCTCGCAGTGTACGAGTTGGGCGATTGCTGATGTCAAAACGGGGCGCATGTTTTACCCTGAAAACTTCCTAAACAGCGACGAGGTCAACGTGGCGGATGAATTTTATGCCCACGGGGGAAAGTCCGTGAATTATCGTGCGGACAGTAAACTCCTCGTCGTCATCGGCGGCATCAACGAAGACCCCGCTTTGCGTGGCATTTCCTATTTTGTGTGGGAAGATAACAAGCTAAAACGGATTCGGTTTGTACCGCGTCCATACCTGTGGCAATAATATTGCACCTATCAATAAACAAATTTCAAACGGAATTCAATACATGCCACTAACCTTACCGCAGCTTGAACGCCACCTGTTCAAAGCGGCTGACATCTTGCGTGGCAAGATGGATGCATCAGAATTTAAAGAATATATTTTCGGCATGTTGTTTCTCAAACGCTGCTCCGATGTGTTCGATCAACGCCGCGAGGTCGTTATCAAGGAGGAGATGGCGGCAGGTTTGAGCGAGGCCGAGGCGACTTTAAGCGCGGACGATAAAAACTGGTATATGGAAGAAGGCTCTTTCTGGGTGCCGCCGCAGTCGCGTTACCAGTTCCTGATTAACGATGCGCATCAAAACGTCGGCGACCTTTTGAATAAGGCACTGGGCGGACTGGAGACAGGGAATGCCAGCTTGATTGACGTGCTCGAACACATCAACTTCACTCGCAAGGTAGGTCAGAGCAAGATTCCCGACATCAAGCTGCGCCAGCTCATCACGCACTTTAGTCTGTTGCCATTGCGCAATGAAGACTTCGAATTTCCCGACATGTTAGGCGCGGCCTACGAATACCTGATTGGGAATTTTGCCGATTCGGCGGGTAAAAAAGGCGGCGAGTTTTATACGCCGCGTTCGGTGGTGCGCATGATGGTGCGACTCATCAAGCCAGAACTGCAACATCACGTCTATGATCCTTGCTGTGGTTCGGGCGGTATGTTGATCTGTGCCAAGGAATACATAGACGAACATGGGCAGGAAGGGCGTAAAGCCAATCTGTACGGGCAAGAGGCAAATGGTACGGTCTGGTCTATCGCCAAGATGAACATGTTGCTGCATGGCATCAGCACCGCCGACTTGCATAACGAAGACACACTGGCTAAACCGCAGCACGTCAAGGGCGGCGAGTTGAAGCGCTTTGATCGCATCCTCACCAATCCGCCGTTTTCGCTTCCGTGGGGCACGACCGATAAAGATCAGAGCGGGCAATCGGCCTGGGCACCAGAGTTCCGTGCCGAGCGTTTTTCCTACGGCGAAGTGCCGCTGGGTGCGAAGAAGGCGGACATGATGTTCTTACAGCACATGGTCGCGGTACTGGCCGACGGCGGAATGATTGCCTCCGTCATGCCGCACGGCGTGCTGTTTCGCGGTGGCGAAGAACAAGCCATCCGTGCTGGCATGATAGAAGACGATTTACTGGAAGCGGTGATCGGCATCGCGCCCAACTTGTTTTATGGTACGGGCATTCCAGCCTGCATACTGGTAATGCGCCAACGCGTGCAGCTCGGTGCGAATCGGGTCAGCGGCAAGCCCAAACAACGCCAGGGCAAGGTGCTGTTCATCAACGCCGACCGTGAATATTTTGCTGGGCGCGCGCAAAACTATTTGATGCCCGAGCACGTCGAGAAGATCGTCACCACCTTTGATAAATACCAGGCAGAGCCTGGTTTTTCGACCATCGTCGATCACGCAACACTCAAGGCCAACGGCTACAACCTCAACATCCGCCGCTATGCTGACAACGCGCCGCCGCCTGAGCCGCACGATGTGCGCGCGCATTTGTCAGGCGGCATTCCCAAGGCCGAACTGAACGAAGGACACAGGCTTAGATTGTTTAGCGCGCATGGATTGAACCCGCTGGATTTATTCGTCGAACGCGATGCGCACTATTTTGATTTCAATCCCGTGTTGAGCAATAAGGCCGACCTTAAACCCGCTATCGAAACCAATGCTGGACTACAGGCTAAGGAGGCCGCGATTCATGCCGCGTTCGATGCATGGTGGGCGGCACACAGCAAACGCATCAACGCACTGGCTGGGGAACCCAGTTTTGTCGGCTTGCGTAACGAGTTGTTAGCCAGCTTTAGCGCAACCTTGGAACCCATTGGCCTACTCGATCCCTTTCAGGTGCGCGGCATCGTGGCTGGGTTCTGGAATCAGACCAAGTACGATTTTTTGACCTTGATGGCACGCGGTGCTAAGGGCGTGGTTGATGCTTGGCGCACCAGCATCGTTACCGCTCTGGATGAAGATCAAGGCAAGGATCAGCCGCTGGAACATAAACTGGTCAAGTTTTTGCTGGGCGACTTTGTTAGCGGAATAGAGGAATTGGAAGCAAAAATAGCTGAAATCGACACGCAACTCAAGGCCGCCAGTTCGGGCAAAGACGAGGAGGGAGCGGAAGCCGATGAAGATAGCCCTGTTGACGAAGCACAGCTCAAGGAATGGAAGCGGGAACTGGGCGGCCTGAAAAAATCACTCAAGGCGAAAAGCGACAGCCTAGCGACGCAACTGAATCGTGCGGTCGATGCGCTGGACGAGCAACAGGCAGGCGAGTTATTGCTGACCATTTTGCACGACGACATGAAGCGCATCGTCGAACGCTACATCAGTGCCCAACGCCAACAACTGGTCGCCGCGTTCGAGAACTGGTGGGACAAATATCGGGTGACTTTGACCGAAATAGAACACGACCGCGATGCCGCCGCAAAACAACTTCAGCAGTTTTTGAAGGGGTTGGGGTATGTCTGAGCTTCGACCTGAAGGTTGGAAGCAAACCAACCTCGCCTCATTAGGCGAGTATCTAAATGGCTTTGCATTTAATGATGAACACTGGTCTGAGCAAGGACTGCCTATTGTTCGAATCGCACAAATTACTGGTTCACAAGGCATTGTTGACCGTTATCCTGGACGGTTGCCTGACACTTATCTACTTAATGATGGGGAGTTGATATTTTCTTGGAGTGGCACTCTCACAGTTGTGAGGTGGTTCGGTGGCTCAGCATGGCTGAACCAACACTTGTTTAAGGTTGTGAATCATCACAATATTGATAAATCGTTCCTCTTTCATGTGCTTCGCTCTTCAGTTGTTGAAATGAACAAGCGAACACATGGCAGCACGATGAAACACATCAAGCGCGGTGAGTTACAGGAGTTTCAGGTCGATATACCGATCAAGTTGGGTGAGCAGCAACAAATCGCCCAAGTCCTCGACACCCTTGACACTGTTATCCACAAAACCGAGGCGATTATCGAAAAGCTCAAGCAGGTCAAACAGGGTTTGTTGCATGACCTGCTGACGCGCGGCGTGGATGCCAACGGCCAATTGCGCCCCAGCTACGAACAAGCACCGCACCTCTATAAGCAATCGCCACTGGGTTGGATTCCGAAGGAGTGGAGTGTAGATAGGCTATTCAATTCGTGCTCATTAATTCGTGATGGCACTCACCTTCCGCCTGTTCGCGTCAATACTGGTCCACTTTTGCTGAGTGTGAGAAACATGAAGGACGGGAAACTTGTTCTTACTGATGATGACACACGAATTTCCAATGCATTTTATGTCCAGATGCACAAACATTGGTCAATTGAAAAGGGTGATGTTCTTCTTGCAATCGTTGGTGCAACTATCGGGAAAATCGCACAAGTCGGTGACATGCCAAAGTTCACATTGCAGCGGAGTGTGGCCATTCTTCGTGGCAAGAAGGAGAGGCTGCAAAATCGCTTTATGCTTGCATACATGGGTTCGCATGAGTTTAAGGCTGAGCTATGGGCTCAGGTGAATCAGACGGCTCAACCAGGTATCTATCTGGATCAACTTGGCTCAATAAACATCCCTCTCCCACCCGTTCAAGAGCAGCAAGTGCTTGGAGAGCGACTTTCAGCAGCCGAGAATCAAATTTCGTATGAAGAAGCTTACTTAGGAAAACTAAAGACGCAAAAATCTGGCCTCATGGACGACCTGCTCACTGGTCGCGTTCGTGTTACTTCATTACTGAAAATTGCTGCGCCATGACTGATGCCTAGGGAGATGCTGATTAAATCCATTCGCCCTGAGCCGTGAGCTTGTCGAATGGTCAAAGGGTGAGCGGATTTAGTCCTTTGATTTCATTCAATCTTTCGTTCATGGTTCGACAAGCTCACCACGAATGGAAGATATAATCAGTGCTTCCCTTGCCCAACAGCTGGTGGACAATTGCACTAAGGAGAAAATTGATGGGTTGGGAACTCGATGATGTAGAAAAGCCGTTCGTCACGCAATTGCAAGGCTTGGGCTGGACGTATCTCGAAGGCTGTATTGATGAGCCGTGCAAAACAGGCCGCAGCAGTTTTGCCGAGGTGATACAGGAAAGCGTGTTGCGCCGAAAACTGGCGCAGAATAATTTGCGTGACGTGGATGGCAAGCGCGTGCCGTGGCTGGATGAAGCGCGGATTTCAGAGGCAGTGGCGGCGATTACGCGCATTGCGCGACCCAAGTTAATCGAAGCCAATCAGGTGGCGACCGAGTTGTTGCTGTTGGGTATTACCGTGGATGGACTGCCAGACTGGGATAGCGAACGCGGACAGACCATACAGTACATAGACTGGGCACATCCCGAAGCCAACCAGTTCACGGTCATCAATCAGTACCGCGTGGATTGCCCGCCTGGTTATAACTCAGGCAAGGCGTTCATCATTGCGGATCTGGTGTTGCTGGTAAACGGCATTCCGCTGGTGGTGGTGGAGTGCAAGAGTCCGTCCGCGCCAGAGCCGTTGATTGATGCGATAGATCAATTGCGTCGCTATAGCAACCAACGCCATGCCAACTACGAGGTCGAAGACAATGAGGGCAATGAGCCCTTGTTCTTTACCAATCAATTATTGATCGCCAGCAGTTTTGATCAGGCGCGGGTGGGCACTATCGGCGCGTTGTTCGAACACTATGCGAGCTGGAAAACCATCGCGCCTTACCAGGAAGAAGAGGTGGCACAGACGTTGGGTGTCGCGGCATTGTCCGAGCAGCAGCGACTGGTGGCGGGCATGTTGACCCCAGATCGTTTGTTGGACATCGTGCGCCATTTCACCTTGTTTATGCAAACGGGCGGGCAGACCATCAAAGTGGCATGCCGCTATCAGCAATATCGCGCGGTCAATCAGGCGATCACACGTTTGCGGCATGGCAAAACAAGATTGCAAGACGGCGAACATGACCAACGCGGCGGGGTGATCTGGCACACGCAAGGGTCGGGTAAGTCGCTGACCATGGTGTTTTTGGTGCGTAAACTGCGCACCGACCCCTTGTTGCGCCGATTCAAGGTGGTGGTGATTACCGACCGTAAGGATTTGCAGCGGCAGCTTTCAGAAACTGCCACCTTGACGGGTGAAGTGGTGGAAGTGGCAACGACGGCAATATCCGTGCAAAAGCTGGTTAGCCGTAAAGGGCCAGGCTTACTGTTCGCCACCATCCAGAAATATCGCGATCCCGATACGGCTGATGAGCCAGGGCTGAGCAAAGATGATATGCCAAAGAACTGGGGCGTGGCAGAACCTGATGTTCACGCTTATGACGGCAAACCTGCCAACAAAAATTACGAAGTGCTGAACGATGACGACGCGATTCTGGTGATCGTGGACGAAGCACATCGCACGCAAGCGGGCGATCTGCACGCCAGACTGTTAGCTGGTCTGCCTAATTGCGCCCGAATTGGTTTTACTGGCACGCCGATCATCATGGGCGAGAAGAAACGTACTCATGCGATTTTTGGTGAGTTCATCGACCGTTACACCATCAAGGAATCCGAGGCGGACGGTGCGACTGTGCCAGTGTTGTACGAAGGCCGTACGGCACAGGGCACGGTCAAGGATGGCGCAAGTATGGATGAATTGTTCGAGGATTTATTTCGCGAACGCAGTACGGAAGAACTTGAAGCGATCAAGAAAAAGTACGCCACCAAGGGGCAAATTTTTGATGCGCCGTTGTTGATTGCGGATAAGGCACGCGACATGTTGCGCCACTATGTCACCTATATCCTGCCCAACGGCTACAAGGCGCAGGTGGTGGCTTACAGCCGACTCGCGACCATTCGTTATGCGGCGGCATTGGAAACCGCACGTGCAGAACTGTTAGCCGATGCGGATGCGCTCACCCCAACCGATAAAGCCATGGATGATGAGGTACTGTGCCAGCATCCAGCCAAAATTCAGGCCATCGTGCAAGCCTGGCGTTACCGCGACACGCTGAAAAACATCGAATTCGCGGTGGTGATTTCCAGCAGCAACAACGATGATCCAGCTTGGAAGAAGTGGACGGAAGGCGCGGCGAACGAACTACGCATCAAGCGTTTTAAAAAGCCGTTGTTCCATGTCAAGCCTGAGAAGACCGACCCACTGGCTTTTCTGATCGTGAAGTCGATGTTATTGACTGGTTTCGATGCGCCTATCGAAGGCGTAATGTATCTGGATCGTCCCATTCGAGAGGCGGAACTGCTGCAAGCCATCGCGCGCGTGAATCGCACGGGGTTCGGCAAACGCGCGGGTATCGTGGTGGATTATTACGGTGTAGCTAAGCATCTGCAAGCCGCGCTGGCAGCCTATGCCGATGAGGATATTCAAGGTGCATTGCAAAGCCTCAAGGATGAGGTGTCCGCACTACGTGACCAGTATATGCGGGTGATGGATTTGTTTTACAGCCGAGATATTGAATCGCTGATGGACGTGGAAGCTTGCGTCGAGGTGTTGGTGGATGAGAAGTTGCGCGCGGAGTTTTCGGTCAAACTCAAACAGTTTTTGAGTACGCTTGATCTGGTGTTGCCGCGTCCAGAAGGCTTACCTTTTGATAAGGATGCCAAGACATTGGCTTACATCTACGCCCGCGCACGAAATCGCTACAAGGACATGCTGGTACTGGGAAAGGATGTCGGCGCGAAGGTGCGCCGATTGATCGACGAACATGTGATCTCGCTGGGAATTGATCCGAAAATTGCGCCTATCGCGCTGACTGATGCCAAGTTTGACCAGCATATTTCACGGCAAGCGAATGACCGCGCCAAGGCTTCCGAGATGGAACACGCGATACGTTCGCATATTCGTAAACATCTGGATGAAGACCCCGTGCTGTATCGCAAACTCAGCGAGCGGCTGAACGAGATTCTAAAAAACCTGAATCAGCATTGGGATGAGTTGATCGGTGCGCTGCATAAGATCATGAGTGAGATGCGCGAGGGTGTTGCACCTGAGGATGCACTTCCCGATATGCCAGCACATTACGTGCCATTTCTGCGCATGTTGCTGGAAGCGGTTGTCGGTGCTGAACACCCTAGTGATGAGCAACTACTGCAAATTAAGGATCTCACGCTTGAGCTGGTTGGCCTGATTACGTGCGAAATAAGTGACACGTTTTGGGAACCGCACAAGCGGCCAGCACAGGATGCGCTGGGATCACAGATATTTCGCTTATTGAAGTTGAAGCGGATGCGGTTTTTGGTTGATGTTTCTGCACTGAAAGATCGTTTGATGGAACTGGCTCGCGCCAATCACGAACGGTTGATAAAAGCATGAGCATGTTGACCGTAGGCGATTTGTCTTTCGCGTTGAAACACAGCAGCAGGCGACGGACGATGGAGATCACGGTAGAGCGTGGCGGCGATTTGGTGTTGTCGGCTCCGCCCGATGTCGAAGAAGCAGCATTACGTGCCTTCGTTATTGAGAGGCGATTTTGGATCTATACCAAGCTGGCCGAGAAAGACCAGTTACAGAAGGCCGTACCGACCAAGTCGTTTGTAGATGGCGAAGGTTTTCTCTATCTGGGCCGCAGTTATCGTTTGCGTCTAGTTGATGAACAGAGCGCACCGTTGAGATTGCTCAATGGGCGTTTCATGCTCAGGCGTAATCTGGTGGCCGAGGGTAGAAGGTATTTGATACTGTGGTATAGCGGTCATGCTAAAAAATGGCTGGGTGAAAAGGTTCGCGACTACGCGGCACGTATGGAAGTTAATCCTACAGGTGTGAAGGTGCAAGACCTGGGCTATCGCTGGGGATCTTGCGGCAAAGGTGAGTGCCTGTATTTTCATTGGAAAACTATACTGCTACCACCCCACATCGCCGAATATGTGGTCGTGCATGAACTCGCACACCTGCATCAACCGCACCACACCCCTGAATTCTGGCAACGAGTAGAACGCGCGATGCCCGACTTTGATCGACGCAAAATCTGGCTTGCCGAGCACGGCATGGACGTGGAAGGGATATAAAAGCGGCATGTTCCTGTACCAAATGCATCTTCAACTGCCGCTGGGTTCGGCAAAGCAAAACAAAAAGCCCACCACAAGGGTGAGCTTTTTGTTTTATTGGTGGAGACGGCGGGAATTGAACCCGCGTCCGCAAGCACTCTACAGGCAGTTCTACATACTTAGCCATGTTATTTAATTTTATCGTGGACACGCCAACTGGCGGGCTGGTACACAACGAGTCACCTTAATTCTAGCTTCGTACAAAGTAACCCTGCACGACACGATTTCATGTATTTACCTCACTCATCTCCGTCTTGCGACTTCGAGCCACTCCATGAACAGCGTGGTGTGAGGTCTAGCTGACTAAGCAGCTAAAGCGTAAGTTTCGTCGTTTGCGACTATTTTTTTTCCAGCTTATTTACGAGGTTGCGGGTCCTCGGTATGCCCTACGCTGCTTTGCAACCTACGTCGAAGCCAAGTCGTCCCCGTGAGTTTGCTACAAAACGGGGCGGATTATAACAGAGGATAGCAATGGGCATACAAGGCAATTGCGTAAATCCTTGATCTCAGGAGAGATTACGCGGCGGCAATCGTCACCCTGGCAAATTTACGTTTACCGACTTGGGCAATCACGGTCAGCCCAACGGCAATCACGGTGGCTTTGTCGTTAATACGTTCGCCATCTAGCTTGACCGCACCTGCTTGGATGCTGCGCATCGCTTCGGAAGTGCTACTCGCCAATCCAGCTTGTTTGAGCAATTGCGGCACACCAATACTACCGTCCGTGGTGGTGACAGTGATTTCGGGCATATCGTCTGGCAATACACCTTGGCGGAAGCGCGCTTCAAATTCGATCAAGGCAGCTTCTGCGGCAGCTTGGCTATGGAAACGCGCCACAATTTCTTGCGCCAATAGCACTTTGATATCGCGCGGATTGCGACCCGCTTCAATTTCGCCGCGCCAGCCGTTGATTTCGTTCATGCTGCGGAAAGACAATAGCTCTAAATATCGCCACATCAACACATCAGAAATCGACATCAATTTGCCAAACATGTCTTGCGGGCTGTCGGTGATGCCGATGTAATTGCCCAGCGATTTGGACATTTTATTCACGCCATCCAAGCCTTCCAGCAAGGGCATCGTGAGTATGCACTGCGCTGCTTGACCATAGTGCTTCTGGAGTTCTCGCCCCATGAGCAGGTTGAATTTTTGGTCTGTACCACCCAACTCGACATCCGCTTTCAACGCTACAGAGTCATAGCCCTGTACCAACGGATACATAAATTCATGAATGGCAATCGGTTGATTACTTTTGTAGCGTTTGTCAAAATCATCGCGCTCCAACATCCGCGCCACGGTATGGGTCGCCGCCAGCTTGATTAAATCTGCCGCATTGAATTTATCCATCCACGTCGAATTAAAGCAAATCTCAGTCTTTTCGGGATCCAGCACTTTAAAGACTTGATCGCGATAGGACTGGGCGTTGATGAGGACTTGCTCACGAGAAAGCGGTGGGCGAGTGGCATTTTTACCTGTCGGGTCGCCGATCATGCCCGTAAAATCACCAATTAAAAACAAAGCGTGGTGTCCCAGTTCTTGAAATTGGCGCATTTTATTGAGCAATACGGTGTGGCCGAGATGCAAGTCAGGCGCAGTGGGGTCAAATCCTGCTTTGATACGTAATGGGCGATTTTGCGCCAATTTCTGCTTTAATTCGTCTTTCAACAGAATTTCATGCGCGCCCCGTTCGATTAAATCAAACGCTTCTTTTGAATTGAATTGAGTCATTTTGGGTTTATTTAGGATAAATTATAAACATTTATTGAAATTTGGCTGGTTTTGTCTTTTGACCGCTCATCAGTTTTGCACCTCCGTCCATCCCAATTGAGGGTAATAGATTTTGACGCGTTGAATACTTCTGGTAAAATCGCGCACATCCAAACAACTAGCTTTTGTATCATTATTACAATGATCAGCTTAGAGAGGCACGAATGTTACCGCAAAATTCACTCAGTAAAGAACGCAAAAACAAGTTGCGTTGGCTGGTCTCCCTATCCACCATCCCGCTATTGAGCGTTGTAACCGCATTTGGCTTAGTTCCACACAGTGAAATCAGTGCTATTGGCAGCAAAGCAATTGCCGAATCCATTGTTTTACCCGAAATCAATCCCGCACCAACGACCGCAACGCATTTTTGGCGCAATGAGCGCGTACAAAAGGGCGATACCCTTACTGCCCTGTTAACTCGCCTCAATATCCAAGATGAAGTTGCAAGCGAATTCTTACGCACCAACAAGGGCGTGGAATCCTTCCGAAAATTATCCGTCGGCAAAGAGGTTCAAGCAGAAACGACCGCAGCAGGCGGGTTGATTAAGCTTACTTACCTTGGAACACCTAGCACACAAGTTGTAGTTGAGAAAAAAGGCGGCGTGCTTACGGTGGATACACAAGATGCGCTGCTTGAGAAACGTCTATTTGTCCGCACAGGCACGATCAAAACCAGTTTGTATGCTGCAACGGATGCCGCAGGTATGCCCGAAGCGGCCGCCAATCAGCTGACCGAGATTTTTAGCGGCGACGTTGACTTCCATCATGAATTGAAACGTGGAGACAAGTTTACTGCAGTTTATGAAATGACTTATAGCAATGGGGCACTGGTAAAAACTGGACGCATTCAGGCTGCTGAATTTATCAATCAAGGACATGCTTACCGCGTGGTTTATTTCCCAACGGATGACCAACACGGTGATTATTACACGACAGAAGGCAAGAGTTCCCGCAAGGCCTTTTTACGCTCCCCTATTCAATTTTCGCGGGTCAGCTCTGGTTTTACCATGTCACGTTTCCATCCCGTACTCAATCGCTGGCGTGCACATAAGGGTACAGACTTTGCTGCGGCAATTGGTACACCCGTCAAAGCGACTGCCGACGGCGTAGTATCACTGGTCGGACAACAAGGTGGCTATGGCAACGTCGTGATGATTAAGCATCAAGGTCGTTACACTACGGTTTATGGCCACTTGTCTCGCTTTGGCAAGTATAAATCGGGACAACGTGTCGCCCAAGGTGATGTCATTGGTTTTGTAGGCATGACAGGCTTGGCAAGTGGTCCACATTTGCATTACGAATTCAAAATTGATGGTCTGCAACGTGACCCGTTGAGCGTAGCACTGCCCAATGCGCGTCCTATCGACGAATCAAACAAAGTAGCCTTTGAAGCAATGTCCAAGCAATTCTTAGCGCGCTTGGAGATGTTGCGCAACACCAATCTCGCGAAACTCGACTAATGTGTCTGAGCTTTACATTGGCTTGATGTCTGGTACCAGCTTGGACGGCGTAGATGCTGTCCTTGTTGATTTAGCCAGCACCCAACCCCGCTTACTGTCAACCGCCTACCTCCCCTTCGATGACACGCTCAAACAGGATCTGTTAGCACTACATACGCCGAGTCACAACGAACTACATCAAGCACACATCGTCGGCAATCAATTAGCACGCTTATATGCCGCCAGCGTCGCACAATTAGGCATCGAAAGTGGACAGCTGGTGCGCGCAATTGGTTGTCATGGTCAGACTATCCGTCATTGTCCTGAACACGGCTACACATTACAAATTGGCAATGCAGCACTGTTGGCTGAACTTACCCAACTGACCGTCGTGAGCGATTTCCGCAGTCGCGATATTGCCGCAGGCGGACAAGGTGCACCCCTCGTCCCCGCCTTTCACGACCAAGTATTACGTCATCCCGATATACATCGCGTCATTGTCAATATCGGCGGCATCAGCAACCTCACCAACCTCTCGCCCCATACGCCTACTTCTGGTTTTGATTGCGGTCCTGGCAATTTGCTGATGGATGCATGGTGTAAGCTACATTTGCAACAAGCTTATGATAAAAATGGGGCATGGGCGGCAACGGGCAAGGTTTTGCCTGATTTATTGCAAAAGCTGTTAAACGAACCTTTTTTTGCTTTATCTCCACCCAAGAGTAGCGGACGTGATTTGTTTCATCTCGACTGGTTTCGTGAGAAATTACACGGAGATGAAGAAGCGGTTGATGTACAAGCCACCCTATTAGCATTGACCTGCGTGACGATTGCACAGGCTATTCAACAGTATTGCCAAGGGGCAGTCGAAATTTATTTGTGCGGGGGTGGCGCGCATAACGCAGCGTTGAGACATCGCCTGAGCGCGCTACTACCTGATTGCCGCGTGGAAACAACACAGCTTTTAGGTGTAGACAGTGATTACCTAGAAGCAATTGCTTTTGCATGGTTAGCACAGCAAAATCAACAAGGCAAACCTGCTAACCTACCACGCGTGACGGGAGCTAAGCATGCTTGCGTACTTGGAGCCGTGCATCATCGTGGTATTTAATGCGAAAAGTGTCTATTTGCTAGGATAAAACAATACTAAACGATAACCCATGGGCTTGATGTCGCGGGTATTGAATGCGACTTTCAAAACCACTTCATGGTTGCCCAGCAATCCGCGTTTTTCTTGTTCGGTTCGTGGCAAATAATCTGCGGGGCGCAATATACGTCGCACTAATGGGGCATCTTGTGAGTCGTTGAGCGTTAGTTCCAAATAAGGGAACGCTTGCGCGTAAGCAGCACGATTCCTCAATAAGGCATTAAGTATAATTTGATTTTCTTGCTCTGGAACCGCTTCCAAGTCAGAAGACTCGATACTCATCAATTCCGCTTTTTGCGGTAAAGGCAGGCTGCATTGCAATAGTTCGCAATACGCTAACAAAGCTGGTTTGACGTTGGGATAGCGTACCGCTAAATCGTTCCTGAAAAAATAGACCGCCTGTCCCAACAAAGTCATTAGCAACAGTACGCTGGCAAGACCGAGCAGTATTGAAAAAATTCTTTGTTTGGTTCGGTGTTTCTTTTCAACCTGAACAACCAGCTCTTCTGGAGAAGAGCTATCTTCAACTAGGGTTGTCGCAGCACTTGCGGGTGTGGCAATAACCTGACTGAGCGATTCCGCGACCATTTGTGCCGTGGACATAGGATCCAGCGTGGCTAGAGATGCGGGCTGTGTGACGACATACCCCTCCCGTGCATTAAAAGCCTGAAGGCAATGCCCGCAGCGCACCCTACCTTGCCGTAAATCAAGCTGATCTTCGGCGATTTTAAAGCAGGTATTGCAATGTGGGCAGCGGGTAAAGCCTTCCATGGTCACTATCGCTTACATCCTGACAAACAAGACCAACCGTCTTCAAAAATGGGGGGAGCGAAGTCAAACCATGTTTGATAGACTGCCATCACATCTTCTGCCTGTTGTTCCAATATCCCTGATAAGACGATTTGTCCGCCCGTTTTAGTTGCATCTGCCAACAACGGCGCGAGCATTCGCAGTGGATTGGTCAGGATATTTGCGACCACGACATCATATCGTTCCGTCTTGACTTGATTGGGCAAATAAAACGCGATGTGATCGACCGCATTGGCAACCGCATTGTCGCGACTTGCGGTGACGGCCTGCGCATCCACATCCACCCCCACCGCGCTGATTGCACCGAGTTTACGCGCCGCGATGGCAAGTATGCCTGAGCCACAACCATAATCCAAAACTGTTTCACCGCCTTTAAGGTTGTGATCGAGCCAACGCAAACACAAGCGCGTCGTAGGATGGCTCCCTGTACCGAAAGCCAAACCTGGGTCCAACACGATGTTGATGGCACTTAAATCACGGGGGGTATGCCAAGTCGGCACGATCCACAAACGGGGCGATATGGGGATGGGGTCAAATTGTGATTGAGTGAGTCTCACCCAATCATTATCTTCCAGCGACTCTATCCGATAGTTTGGAATATCCAACAAACCTATATTGCTCGCCGCTTGACGCAGAATAGCAGCCACATCCTGATCGTTATCAAACAATGCGCTGACCTGATTATGCTGCCACACCCCTGGAGGGGGTTCGCCTGGCTCTCCGAAAATCGCTTGCTCGTCTGGGGTATCAGCATCAGCATCGAGCAAATCCACCGACAATGCACCCAGCTCTAGCAAGGCTTCACTCAGTGCCTCAGCATGTGCCGCATCTGAATCTGCAATTAGAGTTAACCAACTCATACTTTTGTCTTGCTACGTTCAGCCAAACGTTCTTCCAGATAATGGATGCTGGTTCCACCACCAATAAACGCAGCATCTTGTAGCAATTCACGATGCAGAGCTGTGTTGGTTTCAATACCTTCCACTGCCATTTCCGACAAAGCGATGCGCATACGTGCCATGGCTTGCTCACGGGTATCGCCGTAAGCAATGATCTTACCGATCATCGAGTCATAGTGAGGTGGGACGAAATAATTGGCATAGACATGGGAGTCAACGCGAATCCCAGGGCCGCCAGGTGGATGCCAAGTGGTGATGCGACCAGGAGAAGGTGTAAATTTGTAGGGATGTTCCGCGTTAATACGGCACTCAATCGCATGACCTTTGAACTGAATATCGCGTTGACGGAAAGGTAATTTTTCGCCTGCTGCAATCAAGATTTGCTGTTGCACGATGTCGATACCTGTAATCATTTCGGTTACAGGATGTTCCACTTGCACACGGGTATTCATTTCGATAAAGAAGAACTCGCCGTTTTCAAACAAAAACTCAAAGGTTCCCGCGCCACGATAACCAATTTTTCGACACGCTTCCGCACAACGTTCACCGACTTTATTGCGCAAACGCGCATTCAATAAGGGTGCTGGTGCTTCTTCGATAATTTTTTGGTGACGACGCTGCATGGAGCAATCACGTTCACCCAGATAAACCGCGTTGCCGTGTTGGTCTGCTAATACTTGGATTTCAATATGACGCGGGTTTTCCAAGAATTTTTCCATGTACACCATGGGATTATTGAAAGCCGCTTGCGCTTCGGAGCGCGTCATGGTCACCGCATTGAGCAACGCCGCTTCGGTATGAACCACGCGCATCCCACGTCCACCACCACCACCCGATGCTTTGATAATCACGGGATAACCGATAGAGCGCGCAATTTTGATGATTTCAGCTGGATTGTCTGGCAACGCACCTTCAACGCCAGGCACACACGGTACGCCCGCTTTTTTCATAGCGATCTTCGCGCTGACTTTGTCGCCCATTAAGCGGATTGTTTCCGCACGCGGACCGATAAAGACAAAGCCACATTTCTCAACACGCTCAGAAAAATCGGCATTTTCAGATAAAAAGCCGTAACCAGGGTGGATCGCCTGTGCATCCGTCACTTCTGCCGCGCTGATAATCGCGGGAATATTCAGGTAGCTCAGCGTAGACGAGGCGGGGCCAATACAAACAGACTCATCGGCGAGTTTGACATACTTAGCATCTGCATCCGCTTCGGAATGCACCACAACCGTTTTAATACCTAGCTCACGACAGGCACGCTGGATACGGAGAGCGATTTCGCCGCGATTGGCAATCAGGATTTTTTCAAACATGGGTAAGCTCCGAACATGCAACGACAACGCATTGCTGCGCCGTTAAAAAAGCGATATTAGCCAATTGTAAATAATGGTTGACCAAATTCAACAGGCTGACCATTTTCGACCAGAATGGCGGTAATGACACCACTTTGATCTGCTTCAATCTCATTCAGCAACTTCATCGCTTCAATAATACAGAGGGTTTCACCACTTTTAACCGCTTGACCTAGCTCAACAAAAGGCTTCGCACCAGGTGTTGCGCTACGATAGAACGTACCCACCATAGGAGATTTCACAGCATGACCCGTTGCCGCTGCGGGTTGAGCAGGTTCGGCGGCAACAATTGGGGCAGCGGCAGGCGTAGCAGCAACCACTTGTTGTTGATATTGTGGCTGAGGCGAAGCTTGGACATATTGGGCAGGCGCAACAGTGCGCGTGATACGTACGCGCTCTTCACCCTCACTAATTTCGAGTTCAGCGATGCCTGATCCTTCGACTAAGTCGATGAGCGTTTTTAGTTTGCGTAAATCCATGGTTGTCTCCTTATAAATTCGATTGATGGTTCAGTGCAAATTGCACGGCATATTCATAGCCTTTTGCGCCCAAGCCGCTAATGACACCCACGGCAATATCTGAGAAGTACGACTTTTGACGAAAAGCTTCTCTGGCATATACGTTGGAAAGATGGATTTCGACAAAGGGAATCGCAACCGCCGCCAGCGCATCTCGCAACGCAACACTGGTGTGCGTAAATGCAGCGGGGTTAATGACAATAAATTGAGTACCGTCTAGTCTCGCTTGATGAATACGCTCAATGAGCACCACCTCTGCATTACTTTGCAAGTAAGTCAGAGATGCACCATGATTATGCGCCAAATTCACTAAACGTGTGTTAATTTCGTCTAACGTGATGCTTCCATACACATTAGGTTCACGGCTACCCAACAAATTCAGGTTAGGGCCATGTAAAACAAGGATATTTTTCATACGCGGATTTTGCCGCAAATTGGGTATGTTTGTCCAGATTTTCGCTGAAATTATCAAAAATTATTCATCAGCCACCATAGCTGACACAGAACACGAGAAATGGGAATTTAACGTACAACTGTTTTTAACGTGCGTAAAAATGTGGGTGCATCTTGATAACCCACCACGCGCGAATCCGTTATTTCGTGGCCTTGCTTATCAAAAAACAAAATAGCGGGCGGGCCATATAAGCCAAAGCGTTTCAGCAAATCCTTATCGGCTGCACTGTTCTGCGTCATATCAATTTGCAAGGTAGCCATCGCATTGAGCTGAGTTTGAACGGTGGGATTGCTAAATGTATTGCGCTCCATTTCTTTGCAGGACACGCACCAATCTGCGTAAAAATCCAACATCACCACCTTGCCCAGAGACTGCGCTAAACGTTGCTCAAGTTCAGCTACATCTTTGATGCGTTCAAATTTTTGAACAGCAACTTGAGCATGCGCATCGGTTATACCCGCAAGCGGGCGCAAAATATCCTTCGCACCCGACAGTGCGCCGATTAAATAGGCTATTCCCAGCAACAAGGTAAAGGTGCCCACCCCTTTTTGAAATTTTTGTACTCCTGTCGCGTTATGCGGCAAGACATCCAGCACATGCAAATAGCTCGAAGAAATAATGAGCAACGTCGCCCACAACAACATTTGTACACTCATGGGCAATAGCGATTGCACAATCCAGATTGCGAGTGCCAACATCAGTACGCCAAAGAAACGCTTGACAGACTCCATCCATGCCCCTGCCTTGGGCAGCAATGCGCCTGCCGATGCGCCAACGAGCAACAGCGGTGCTCCCATGCCCAATGCCAGTGCAAACAGCGCAACGCCGCCCAGTAGTGCATCGTGAGATTGACCGATATAGAGCAACGCAGCCGCAAGCGGAGCCGCGACACAGGGTCCCATGATGATGGCGGAGAGTGCGCCCATGATAAACACGCTACTGAGATGACCGCCGTGTAACTGACTACTGGTTTGGCTCAATTTGCTTTGCAGTGCGGTTGGCAACTGCAATTCATAAAATCCAAACATCGACAACGATAACAACACAAAAACAGCCGCAAAGCTGCCTAAAACTGCTGGGGTTTGTAGGGCGTTGGAAATGAGATCGCCCGACAAACCCGCAGCGACACCTGCTAGTGCATATGTGACTGCCATGCCCAAAACATAAGCCAGTGACAGGAAGAATGCATGTTTATGGGTGATTTTTTCGCCCCTTCCAACAATAATGCCCGACAAAATGGGGATCATGGGGAAAACACAAGGAGTAAGTGCGAGCAACAATCCTGCCCCAAAAAAGAAAGAAATAATTAACCAGAAATTCCCCCCCCGTAACAGCGCGGCCATTTTTGAGGTATCGTCTGTCGCCACTTGTGCAACAGGATTTGAGGCAACTGGATCGCTTGTGGGCTGAGCGGATGGCATGATGGCCGTCACCGAAGAGGCCTGACTCGGTATGGTTGGTGATGCGATGTTGGATTTTGGTAAGTCGATGGAGAGTACTTTGTCGATAGGGGGATAGCATAAACCTTGATCGCTACACCCTTGATAAGTCGCATTCAAGGTTAAATGCGTCTTATTGCTGTGATCTAGGATAATTTGCGCCTGAAAAGGACGATGAAAAACGGCAATCTCACCAAAGTTGGGATCTTGCTTGATTTCACCTGTGGGAAAATTGATCTCTTTGAGCTTGATGTCGCTTTCATTGCTCGTGAAATGGACTTTATCACGATACAAATAATAACCAGGCGTGACGTGGAAATTGACTTGTACGGTATGGGCATCACGCACCACCACATCCACCGAGAAAGCTTGATCGGGCTTTAAAAATTCAGGTTTACTGGTGCCAGAAAGTCGATCTAGTAAACTATCAGCATGGCTCACTGAACTCAATAAACACCCTAAAAACAACAAAACAAATCGCATCTCTTATTCCTTAACTAGCGTTTCTTGATTGACCCAACTTAGGTAGGCGGGCAGCCCAATCGCAACAGGAAGGGCAATGATTTCGGGGAGATTGTAAGGGTGTGCGGCGCAAATCAGTTGCTCAAGACGAGGATAAGCCGCTCGCGTAGTCTTAATCAACAAGGGGACTTCCGTCGTTGTTTCTATTGCATCTTGCCAGCGATAGGTAGAAGTGCAAGGTGCTAACTGATTCACGCACGCCGCCGCATGCTGCGCAACAATAGTCTGTGCCAATTGCGCGGCAGATGCCGCATCAGGCAGATTTGTCAGCACAAGCAAAATTTCATCGTTCATCGCGCAATTCGCATACCAAGTTGCAACAACTCATCCCATACATCGCCTAGTCTGAGTCCTTTGATGGTTTTATCCACGCGCGCCGCATGTTGCATGGCAGCTGCGATTTGTGCAAAGCGCAAGCGACGTGCGGCATTTTCGATCAACGCCTGTTTCGTCGCTGGCCACACCCGCGCGTCACGAATGGCGTTGCTCAAACTATCGCCGCGTTGCGTTGCCTGCAACACTTTGCCCAAGGTTCGAATATCTTCGCTCATCGTCCATAATACTAGCGGTGTCGCCGTCCCTTCTGCACGCAACCCCTCTAGAATATGCGCAAAACGGGCGGCATCTTTGTTTAACATCGCTTCAGAGAGCTTAAAAATATCATAGCGTGCGACATCCATCACCACGTCTTTGACGGGTTCAAACGCCAAGTTACCCACGGGAAAGATCAATGCCAGTTTTTGAATTTCTTGGAAAGCCGCCAGCATATTGCCTTCGCAGCGTTCCGCCAGAAACGCAAGCGTACTGGCATCGGCGGATTGTCCCTGACGTTGCAAGCGACCTGCAATCCAGCGAGGCAATGCTTGGCGAGGCACATCGTCAGCGGTCACCATCACGGCACGTTGTTGTAATGCCACAAACCATTTGCTGTTGCGCGCAGTTTTGTCCAGTTTGGGCAAGGTAATCAGCGTCAGAATATCATCACTTAAGTGTGTCACGTACTCCTGTAGTGCTACGCCTCCTTCTACGCCAGGCTTGCCCGTGGGAATACGCAAATCCACCACTTTACGTGAGCCAAATAGGGATAGACTCTGTGTGGCGTTCAGTAGCTCATGCCATTTGAAATGCTGATCGACAATAAATGTTTCGCGCTCTAAATAGCCCGATGTGCGTGCCGCCGCGCGAATGGCATCTGCCGCCTCAATCACCAGCAGCAAAGCATCACCATGCACCACATACAAAGGTTTGAGTGTCGAAGCAAGGTGACGCGGTAGCTCTTCGCTGGTAATCACCATGGCTTTAGTCTGCTTCGGGGACGGGTTTGGCGCGGCTTAAACGACGGATCAGCTGCTGCACCATATCTGTCCGCATACTTTGATACAACATCGCTTCTTCGGACTCTTTCGCCAGAATTTTGGTGTCATCGTAGGAATAATCGCGGCGAATAATCATCTCTTCGGCTGGAACCCAAATATTTTTGTTTAAGTCATAAGCCCGCATGGAAACACGGTAGCGCAATTGAAACTCATTCACCCGCCCTGCCCCACTTAAGGTCAAAATTTGCTTTTCAGGCATTTCACTGGCGATGTCAAGTATGATATCCGCTTGCTCAGGCGTTGTCACAAAACTGACGTGATTGGCGGCCAAGTTACGTCTTAAATCCACAACAAAGGGTGAACTTTGATTAGGGGCTTGCAAATACAAGGTCTTAAATGGCATCCCCACCTCACCACGCAAATGAAAGCCACAGGCGGTGAGTAAAAAAACGGATAACCAAGTAATTGTACGAATCAGCTTCATATTAGGCATTTACGCCACGATGTTAATTAAACGACCTGGCACAACCACGATTTTCTTCGGCACCGCGCCTGCTAAATGCTTTTGGACGGCTTCGTGAGCGAGTGCTAACTGTTCCAGCGTGGCTTTATCGGCGGTTTTAGACACGGTGATTTGCCCGCGCAACTTGCCATTGACTTGGATCATGATGTCGATTTCATCTTGCACCAACGCGCTGGCATCCGCTTGCGGAAACGCTTGATCGAGAATGTCGCTGTTGGGGCGCAAGGCTGACCACAACGCGCTGCTGATATGCGGCACGATAGGGTTCAACATCAGTGCGATACCTTCCAATACTTCTTGCACTACCTGGCGCGCCACGTCGTCGGTTTCGTTGAATTTACCTAATGCGTTGAGCAATTCCATATTCGCCGCAATGGCGGTGTTAAAGGTTTTGCGTCGCCCAATGTCGTCATCCACTTTTTGTATGGTGAGATGCAGTTGCATACGCAACGCTTTGGTCGCTGGACTTAATTCACCGCTGGTGTATGCCGCAACAATCCCTTGTGCCACATGGTCATGCCCCGCTTTCCATACGCGTTTCAGGAAGCGGAAACCGCCCTCTACCCCTGCATCCGACCATTCCAATTGTTGCTCTGGCGGGGCGGCAAACATCATAAACAGCCGTGCGGTGTCTGCGCCGTATTGGTCGATAATCGCTTGCGGATCCACGCCGTTGTTTTTGGATTTGGACATCTTTTCCGTGCCGCCCATAATGACGGGCAAGCCATCTTCACGCAGCGTAGCCCCTGTGGGGCGACCTTTTTCATCGGTCTGCATATCCACATCGGCGGGGTTAATCCACAATTTTTTGCCGTTGTCAGCTTCGCGGTAAAACGTCGGCGCAATCACCATGCCTTGGGTAATCAGGTTCTTAAAGGGTTCATCTCCCTTGACTAAGCCTTCATCTCGCATCAATTTGTGGAAAAATCGCGCATACAGCAAATGCAAAATCGCGTGTTCAATTCCGCCAATGTATTGATCCACGGGCAACCAGTGATGCGCCCGTTCATCTACCAAGCCCGTGGTGCAATCAGGGCTGGTATAGCGCGCGTAATACCACGAAGATTCAGCAAAAGTGTCCATCGTGTCGGTTTCACGCCGCGCCGCGCCGCCGCATTGTGGGCAAGTGCATTCATAAAATTCAGGCATTTTAGCCAATGGCGACCCTGCGCCATCGGGCACGACATTTTCAGGCAACACCACAGGCAACTGATCTTCTGGCACCAATACATCGCCGCAACTTGGGCAATGAATCACAGGAATCGGGCAACCCCAATACCGTTGACGGGAAATACCCCAGTCGCGCAGACGGAATTGGATTTTTTTCTCGCCCAAACCTAATGCGGCGAGATCCGTTGCAATGGCATCCACGGCTTGTTGATAATTCAAGCCGTCATATTTGCCAGAATGCAGGCAAATTCCGTCTTTAGTGGCATACCATTCCGACCATGCTTCAGTGGAAAAAGCCGCCCTCTCCCCCTGCCCCTCTCCCGCAAGCGGGCGAGGGGAGATGACTTGTTTAATCGCCAAGCCATATTTATTCGCAAACTCAAAATCGCGTTCGTCATGGGCTGGCACCGCCATCACCGCGCCGTCGCCATAGCCCATCAACACATAGTTGCCGATCCAAACGGGCACTTGCTCGCCAGTCAGCGGATGTGTGACGGTTAATCCCGTGCCCATGCCCTTCTTTTCCATGGTCGCCATATCGGCTTCCGCTGTGCCGCCACGTTTACATTCTTCAATAAATGTTAGCAAAGCGGGATTTTGTTGCGCCGCGTAAGTTGCCAAAGGATGCTCCGCTGCCACCGCGACAAATGTGACGCCCATAATCGTGTCGGCGCGAGTGGTATAGACCCACAGCTTTTCGGCTTTGCCTTCTAATTGATACGGAAACGCAAAACGCACACCTGCGCTTTTGCCGATCCAATTGGCTTGCATGGTTTTGACTTGTTCGGGCCAACCTGTCAGCGTGTCCAACCCCGACAACAACTCTTCGGCATATTGCGTGATGCGGAAAAAATACATGGGAATATCGCGTTTTTCCACCAACGCACCCGACCGCCAGCCGCGCCCGTCGATGACTTGCTCATTCGCCAACACGGTATGGTCAATCGGATCCCAATTCACGCTCGCGGTTTTTTGGTAAATCACGCCTTTTTTAAACAAGCGCGTGAACAACCATTGCTCCCAACGGTAATACTCTGGCGTACAGGTTTTAACTTCGCGTTCCCAATCTATGCCTAAGCCCAGCGATTTAAGCTGTTGCTTCATATATTCAATATTGGAATAGGTCCATGCCGCAGGCGGTACATTATTTGCCAACGCGGCATTTTCAGCAGGTAGCCCAAACGCATCCCAACCCATAGGCTGCATCACGTTAAACCCCTTCATGCGGTGATAACGCGCCAACACATCGCCTATCGTATAGTTGCGTACATGCCCCATGTGCAACTTCCCTGAAGGATAGGGGAACATGGACAAGCAGTAGTATTTGGGTTTGTTGCTGTCTTCATGGGCACGAAAAGCTTGTTGCGCATCCCAATGTTGTTGAGCAATTTGTTCGATGGCGGCGGGTTGGTAATTAGGCTGCATAGCGATGTACGTCTAAGTGAAAATTCTCAAGGCGGGCATTATAGCGGTATCGTTTGACTGCTGGTAACTTGACGCAATTCACATCTGCCAACCCACCTCAAACTTTAATGCTTCATCGCTCCTGATTAATTAGGCTTGCGGTATTTTCTCTCGCAAACAGCTTCAATCTATCCCACTATCCCATAGATAGTGGCGATGTTACCTGCACGACCACCTTTTTTCTGCCACCCCTATTGAACTTTTTCGTACTTAATCTCTCTATGTTGATGCTTTTCGTAGGGTATTCAAACCAATGAAAATTGGTTTTTTGTTTTACCTGACAAAAAGCACACCCGATACGGGGCTTTATTAATGTAAAAATCGCAAGAGAGTAGAAAATGAAGAAAATTATCGCTATCGCTGTATTGTCCACCTTAACGGCACCTGCTTTTGCAGGCACTGTTGATATGACTGGGTTCTATGCAGGTGTCACGCTGGGAACAGGCAATGCTAGCTTCACCGCGCCTGTTGGCTCTACCGTATTGGTGGACAACCCAAAAACAAAGCCTGTTTATGGTGTAATGGGCGGTTATCGCTACAACCAAAACTTGGCTGTTGAACTGGCTTACACAGGTGCTAGCTATTTCAACACCACAACAGCAGCTGGCTTGAAGTACCTGAGCAAACAAATTGTATTTGCAGTGACGGCTGTTGGTACTTATCCAATTAACGATTCGTTCTCCGTTTACGGCAAACTGGGCGTGGCACGTGCTTCATCCGAAAATAATGCTGTGGCTGAGCAAAACACCACTCGCATCGGTGCGACTTACGGCGTGGGCGCGGAATACAAATTCACCCCTAACATCGCTGCACGTCTAGGGGTTGATCGCTATGCAGTAACAGCAACAATCCCAACCGTATTGCCAGCAACACAACAAAACAGCAATGCAACTACGGTGAATGCAGGTCTGGTTTACTCGTTCTAAGCTTGTTGTAATGTCCCAAAAAAGCCAGGCAACTGGCTTTTTTTACGCCGATAACTTGGGATAAAAATCGACTCTCACATTTCGCAACTAATTACTTTCGAAAGTATTTTTAACCTTATTTTTTTGTTATGATGGCACTGTCCTAAACAAGGACAAAATGGCGCGCGTGGGAGTTCAGAGGTCTAGTTTCCCCCATTGTTTTCGTTAACTCCCCTGCGTAATCAGAAGGTAGGTATGTCTTACCACGAAGAGTATGGAGAAAAATCATGACTAGCTGGTGGAGTTCCTTATTTGGCAGCAATGAAGCGACACTGATGCCTGTCGCCGAGGATGCAAACCAAGAAATTGCGGGTTTGAATTTTAAAACGGCGATCGAAGCGCATCTCAAATGGAAGGTGCGATTGATGGATGTGATTGATGGCACAAGTACTGAAGCCATTAACCCGAATATCGTCTCACATGACGATCAATGTGTCCTGGGTAAATGGCTGAATGGCGAAGGTGAAAGACAGTTCAAGAATCAGCCTGAGTTTCAAAAAGTCGTGACCGCACATAGCTATTTCCATCGTTGTGCGGGACACACATTAGCACTCGCCTTGGATGGTAAAAATCAAGAAGCTGCAACAGAAATTACAAGCGGGGAATTTGCTAAAGCCTCGTTAGACGTGTCTCGCCACCTGATGCATTTGTGGCGAGATTTGGGCATAGAAAAGAAAGAGTAATAGAATTAAAAGTCCCCTCCACCAATCGTGGCGGGGACTTGATACTACATATATTTTGGGTATGTCATCATCACTTCAACAAACTTGCCATGATTAACATTCCCTCAATGCCGTTTGTGTTGACACAACACGTTAACCTTTTGCGTGACTATTAGCCCAGCGCACAATACCGTTTACGTCCATCGCACCCGCTTGGCGAGCCACTTCGACCCCGCCTTTGAACAACGCCAACGTGGGGATGCTACGAATATTGAACCGCATCCCAATATCCTGTGATTGCTCGGTGTCTAATTTAACCAGCCGCATATTGGGTTCTAGCTGTGCAGCGGCGGCGACAAAGGCTGGAGCCATCATGCGACAAGGTCCGCACCACGGTGCCCAAAAATCAACCAGCACAGGAATATCATTGCGCGACAGGTGCAGATTGAAGTTTTGTGAATTCAATTCCGCAGGGTGCGCATCAAACAAAGCTTGATGGCATTTGCCACAAGTGGGCTGCGCACTGAGTTTACTGGTCGGGACGCGATTGATTCCATCACAATGGGGGCAAACAATATGCAGGGCTTCAGACATCACGCACTCCTTAAAATAAATGGTTGAAAACAGATAGCCCTCAAATGGGGATGGCATGGGGAATTACAAGTATTAGCGATTGCTTATAATCCTTGCATCAGTCCTGTTTTGCTGGTTCAACCAAGACATTCCATTAGCAGGCTGCTGAAAAACGTAATGAGCGAAGCCGAGACAAGGAAGAAATGGGCAAAAAACGTAATTTACATGACATCTATCGCTTTTTGACACCGTTTCGGCGAGTGCAATCGTTTTACGGCAGCCTGTTAGTTTCACAAGTGTAGGCACTTATGCCCTAGCTTACGTTCAAATAGCCGCCTACCCCCCAAATACCGACTTAGCCCCAATCATATTGCAGAGGAAATGCAGCTTTGGTGCTGGATAGTAACGGTTAAGTGGGTTCCATAAAATCAGACCGTCACATCTTGCCGAACACACATGAAGCAATTGAATTTATCAATAAAACAAAAAATTACCGCCTTGTGTAAATGATATTCGCTAGACAGCGACCAGCAGTGTTAAGTCGGCTGCGTCCAGATAGCACCATTCGCCTTGTGCTAAGCCTAATGCGTCTAAAGTCAATCCACCGATTTGTACGCGGCGGAGTTGGGCGCAGTGGTTGCCCGCAGCGGCTAACATCCGTTTAACTTGATGATATTTGCCTTGTTCAAGCACGATTTCTAACTCATGCGTGTCACGCATTTCACAACGTACCGCCGCGCAAGGCACAGGATCATCGTGCAGGGTAACGCCCGCCAATAGATGTGCGATCAATTCAGGGGTAATTGGGTCGGCGGTGGTGGCAATATAAACTTTGGGCACATGATACTTGGGCGACGATTGGGTATGAATAAATGCCCCATCGTCGGACATCAGCAGCAATCCTGTGGTGTCATGATCCAGCCGCCCGACAGGTTGCACATCACGTGCACGAAAAGGTTCAGGCAATAAACTCAACACCCCAGGGTGATGACTGGGTTTACGCGAACATTCAAAGTTGGCAGGTTTATGCAATGCCAAATAAATATGTTCACGATATTGCCAAGGCTCATCATACAAAGTGAAATGCAGATTCTCCGTGGAAAACACGGCTTTTTTATCGGTGACAACTTGCCCCGCCACCGTCACGTCTCCTGACTCAATCAACTCTCCGCACCATTTGCGTGAGCCAAAGCCTTGAGATTGTAAAATTTTGTCTAGCGATAACGTTTTCATCCTGCTCAATACCTATGAATTAATGCAACACGCACGACCAAACGGTTCGTGCGTGTGTGAGTTACCCAGCTAAAAAACTACTTGCTTGCAGCCTTAGCCTTAGCTTGATCGAACGCCATGATAATGCTCAATTGGCTGGGCACAATCGCACGACGGAAAGCTTCGTTGACTTGTTCCACAGTGAGTGCGCGAATTTTGTCATCTATTGCTTTGTCCCAATCAAATGTGCGATTCAAGAATAAATAGCTGCGCCAGCTTCCTGCGAGCCCGCCGTCATAAGTGCGAGATTGCAGCCGTTTTTGCAAAATGCCTGATTTAGCACCCGCCACCTCGGCGGTGGTAAATCCATCCTTAATCGCACGTTCCAGTTCACTTTTGACAGCGGCTTCCACCTTCAGCATGTTTTGTGGTGCGGCGATGGCCTGAATGCCGAAGGAAGCGGCGCGATCTATAGAGCCAATACTCAACCAAGAGCCTATGCTATACGACAAACCGTCTTTTTGACGTACACGTTGCATCAAACGTGAATCCAAACCCGCACCGCCCCCAAACAAATAGTTTGCCACGATAAGCGCAGGATAATCGGCATCATCATCGCGTCTATCCAAGTTCATTTGTGCGAGAAACGAGCCGTTTTCTTTGTCTGGTGTGTCAATGAGTTGATGCACAGGTTCAACGTCAAAGTTACGCATGGGCAAACGGGTATAAGGCTGAGCACTTTGCCAGTTAGCATAAACCTCGCTCACCGCCTGACGGACTTCAGCGGGGTCAAAATCCCCGACAATCGACAGCTCACCTTGCGAAGCACCATAAAATTGCGTGTAAAAATCTTTCACTTCTTTGAGGGTAATTGCCTTGGTTTCTGCAAGTTGCTCATCCGTGGTCTTATTGGCACGCCAATCGCCTTTAGGATAGCGATTGAAATGCGCTTCCAGTGCCTGGGAAGCGAGGACACCTGGATCTTTGCGACTGGATTCAATGTCAGTGAGCGACTGCTTACGCAATTGCTCAAATTCATCTTCGGGAAAAGTCGGTGTTTTGAGTACATTAGCCATCAACTTCAGGGCTGCGATTAAATTCGGTCTTGTGGTTTGAAAACCATAGACCCCCCCTGAAACTTTTAAGCGATCAAACTCATCGGCCAGTTTTTGGCGGTTAAATTGTTGCGTGCCACGGGTAAGCATCGCCCCCGCGAAGCCTGCCGCAGCGGATTGCCCAAAGAGCGTTTTTTCATTTCCCCAATGCAACGTGAATGCCACATTCACCGTTTCGCCACGATTCTTTTTGGGCAACAAGGCCAACTTAATCCCGCCGATATTAGTTTGCTGTGTCCTTGCATTGATATTGGCGGGGGCGGGATCAAAGTTTTCACCTGCTGCAATCGCCGCTTGAGGTTTAAAGTCTCGCAGTACCTCATCACTACTGGGTGCGATGGGAATTTCTGCCCGTTGCGGGGCATCTTCTGGCATAAAGACCCCTACCGTGCGATTGTCACGCTTGAAATAGCGTGCGGCGGCAGCGGCCACCTGCTCCGCTGTCACGTCAGTGGTGCGCGTGCGATTATTCAAAAACAACCGCCAATCCCCTGATGCCAAGGACTCCGACAAGCCGATTGCTAAGCTCTGCGGGTTGTTCATGACTCTTTCAAAATAATTGGCATAGCTGCGGTGCTCCCGTTCCATTTCGGCAGGGGTGGGCGGGGTTTTAGAAAAATCTTCAATCGCCGCAATCAGCAGGTCACGCACGGGCTCGACTGCTTCACCCTTTTTGATTTCAACCCCAATGACTTGCAAGCCAGGCGCAAAACCTTCGGATGACGTGCCAAACACGCTGGTGGCTTTGCCTGATTCCACCAATAATTTATGTAATCGACCATTGGGCGTATCCGTCAAAATGTCGTTGGCAAACGCCAAGACCGCATTATCCCCATGCAACACACTTGGCGATTTATACGCCACTAACACAATCTGAGCATCGCCTGTACGACGGACCAAAAAACTACGCTCGCCGTCTTGGGTAGGCTCCGTGGTCCAGAACTCAGGTAAGGTGCGCTTAGGTTTGGCAATGGATCCAAAAGCCTGACTAATCCACTGCAAGGTTTTTGCTTCGTCAAACTTGCCTGCCACCACCAACGCCGCATTATCGGGTTGATAATAGCGATGGTAAAACGCCTGCAAATTGCCAATTTTGACATTTTCGATGTCGCTACGATTGCCGATAGTCGAATTGCCATAGTTATGCCAATCAAACGCCACGCTTTGCATCCGTTTGAACAGCACGCCAAACGGCGAGTTTTCTCCACGTTCAAATTCATTGCGCACCACGGTCATTTCAGAATCTAAGTCTTTTTTGGCGATAAAGGAGTTCACCATGCGACTGGCTTCCATTTCCAAAGCCCATTTCAGATTTTCGTTGCTGGCTTGGAATGTTTCAAAGTAATTGGTACGATCTAACGAGGTCGTGCCATTCATATTCATGCCGCGACGACTAAATTCTTGGGTGATATTGGGGAATTTTTTGGTGCCTTTAAAGACGAGATGTTCCAGCAAGTGTGCCATGCCAGATTCTCCATAATTTTCATGGCGTGAACCCACGAAATAGGTAATATTCACCGTGACGGTAGGCTTGGCCGCATCGGGCAGCAATAACACTTTCAAACCGTTGCTTAAACGATATTCATGTATGCCTTCGGCTTCGGTGATCTTTGTGACCCCTTTGGGCAAAGGAGTCGAAAATGCTGTCGTGGTGAACAGCAAGCTGCATATCGCCACTGAAAATCTCACTTGCTTATTCCATTCACTGTATCGCATAGCCTCTGTTCCTCTCATCAAAATTAGACGTGTTGGTTTAGTTTAACAAAATCAGCCTGATATTATTTGCCTTCATCGCGCCCCATCTTATTCCTTGACCTACAAACCACCCTAGATTGAACTTTTTCTGCCTCAGTACATCTGAGCTACACTGCACTTGGGTGACAAGTGCATTTTGTTTGAACAACACGGGAGAATGGTAGTGAAGAAAACTTTAGTCTGGAGTGTCGCAGCAGTCGCTTTACTGAGTGGTGCAAATGTGTGGGCGTGGGGTGATTGTACGCCACGTCAGAATTCGCTCTGCCTGTCTGCTGAAATGGTCGGCAAAAGCCTGTCGGGAGCGGATTACAGTGGCACGGACTTGCACAATAGCAACTTCTCCAAATCGGATCTTTCCAAAGCGAAACTGGTCAGCACCAATTTTTACAAATCTAAATTGGTTGAAACTAATCTAACAGGTGCTGATTTAACCAGTGCCAACTTGTTTTATGCCGACCTAAGTAAAGCGAATTTAACTGGCGCAAATTTAAACGATGCTCGTTTGGAAGGCACCAACTTTTCTAATGCTAATTTGACGGACGTGAATTTTGCGGGCGCTCGAATCAATGGAGCTAAGTTCTTTGGCGCGACACTTTGCCGTACGACCATGAGCGATGGCATTATCAATAATGCGGGCTGCCCTATTGAAAAACCCAAAGTCGATGCCGCTGCAAATTCGACCACAAAACCACAAGGGCTAGTCATCAACGGTTGCGAAATTAAGCCTCAAACCGTGTGTTCCAATGCCGCTTTAGCAGAAGCCAATCTCGCTTCTGCTGAGTTGAGTGCAGCACAACTTTACATGGCAAACTTGGCCTCGGCTAATCTGTTCCGCGTAAATCTCTCCAAAGCCAACCTCACCGAAGCCAATTTAGCACGGGCGAATTTGGACAGAGCCAATCTGTCCCAAGCCAATTTGACCGATGCAAATTTGAATAAAGCTGTGTTGCGCGGTACACGACTGGAACGCGCTAATCTAACAGGTGCGAGCTTGCTCAATGCGGACTTGTCTGATGCGGATTTGAGTGGCGCGAATCTGACAGGTGCGACGCTGACGGGCGTGACTTTCTGCCATACCGTGATGCCTGATGGCATGACGAACAACAGCAGCTGCTTGCCACCTGAAGCCAAGCCCGCTGAGGCTCCTAAAGTTATCCCTGAACCTGTTAAGGCGGTGACTGAACCAGTTGCCGCGCCAGTAAACCCTGTATCTGTTCAACCTAAGACGAAAAAGAAAGTTAAACCAAAAGCCCACTAACCTGATTTGAACGTATGAAAAAGCCACGGCATCCCGTGGCTTTTTTTCGCCACTTAGCTAACAATGTCGATATTGGATGCATACCAGTTTCATGAATATTCGGTTGTTCAAAACCGTTTATATTTCCCCTTAGATGCACGCAACGCTGACGCAAAAATCACCACCCAACAATTACGTCTAAGACGTATAATTGCCCGCCATAACTGATTTCTAATACGCTTTTTGGCCACTACATTGCCGAATGTATCGGCGTTTCAACTTGAAATACGCTGAGGAAGATGACCGATTATGCCAATACTATCTGAAACAGAATTGTTAGCACACGATGCCCCACGAGGTACTGGATTGTCGGTGTCCATTCACCCTGCTCAGGGTAGGCAGCTTGAGCAGGGAGGCGTGGCAAGTCGCACGGGGCGAGTCATCGAATCACCCATCGCGCAAGCTCGCGTAATGTCCCAATTATCACAAGCTCAATTTGCGGGACTGTTGGGTGTTTCGGTGCGGACATTGCAAGAGTGGGAACAAGGGCGGCGGCAACCTTCAGGCGCAGCCAGAACCTTACTACGCGTCGCTGAAAAACATCCAGAAGTACTACGCGAGTTAATTGCTGAGCCCAGCGATTTTCCGCACTTGAACGTATGTGTTATTTCAGGCGGAAACCAACGGACACACTTTTGAAAATACGAATGGAGCGTTGCGTAAAAAGAATCGAGTATTGGGTCGTTAGTCGCTAGCTGTTAGTCGTTAGTTAGCCAGATAAAAACACCAGCATATCCAGTGCTATATATTGCAAATAATCGTGTATGCGCTGCACTTAATTTACGCTACTAACTAAAAGCTAACGACCAACAGCTTAATGACTTATCTACGACAATTTACAATCAGATATTTATGCACCCTCTCTCACCCACTTTACAACAAGGCATCGCTGAACTTCAGCTCGATATCAGCGCGGAACAGCAAGCCAAGCTACTGACGTATGTAGATTTGCTGCACAAGTGGAATAAGGTTTATAACCTGACCGCGATTCGTGACCCAAAAGAAATGGTCAGCCATCATTTGCTCGATAGCCTCGCGGTCTTGCCGCATTTATGGGCGGGGCGATGGTTGGATGTGGGGTGTGGCGCGGGGCTGCCTGGCGTGGTGTTGGCAATCGTTCGACCCGATTGGTCGATTACCTTATTGGACAGCAACAGTAAAAAGACCAGCTTTGTGCAGCAGGCGATTATTCAACTGGGATTGAAAAATGCACACGTGCATTGCGCCCGCGTGGAAGATTTCCAACCCGAAAGCCGCTTTGATGGCATCATTTCTCGCGCCTTTACCGAGCTAGGCGATTTTTTACGCTGTTCTCGGCATTTATTGGCTGACGATGGCCATTGGGCGGCCATGAAGGGGCATGCTGAAAATGAACTGGATAATCTCCCCGCCGATTGCACAATTGATAAAATACACACTTTGCATGTGCCAACGATAGATGCGGCACGCAGTTTGGTGATAGCCACTCCGCAGATAACATTGTAACGTCGCACACAAACGCCCTCTCCCCCGCCCCTCTCCCACAAGTGGGCGAGGGGAGTAAAAACGATGGTTTGCATATTGTGCATTTCCCAATTGGACAAAATTATTTATGAGCAAAATTCTCGCGATTACCAATCAAAAAGGTGGGGTGGGTAAAACCACTACCACAGTCAACCTCGCCGCCAGTCTTGCCGCCGCGAAACAACGCGTGTTGCTGATTGACTTAGACCCGCAAGGCAATGCCACCATGGGATCTGGCATTGAAAAACGCGAGCTCAAAACCAGCGTGTATGATGTATTGCTGGATGAAGCTACGGTCGCAGAAGCCCGCCAACGCTGCGAAACGGGCAAATACGACGTGTTGCCTGCCAACCGCGAATTGGCGGGGGCAGAAATTGAACTGGTGGAAGTTGAGGCGCGTGAAATGCGCTTGCGCAACGCCTTGGCAGTGGTTGCAGCTGAATACGACTATGTGCTAATTGACTGCCCGCCCGCGCTGAATTTGCTGACTTTAAATGGATTATGCGCAGCGCGCACGGTGATGATTCCGATGCAGTGCGAATACTACGCGCTGGAAGGCTTGAGCGATTTGGTCAACACCATCCGCAAAGTGCGTGAACGCATGAATCCCACGTTAGAAATTGAAGGGTTGCTGCGCACCATGTTCGACCCGCGCAACTCCTTGGCGCAACAAGTGTCCGCACAATTGCAAGAACACTTCGGCAGCAAAGTATATCGCACCGTCATCCCCCGCAATGTCCGTCTCGCCGAAGCTCCCAGCTACGGCGTACCCGTGTTGTATCACGACAAACATTCCAAAGGCACGCAAGCGTATTTAGCGTTGGCAGGGGAGATGTTGAATAAGGGCTAATGAAACACCTTCGCAAAACGCATTGACAAAGTAAATACATAAACTAGAATGAATCGGCATGAACATTCATTTTGAAATTGACGGCGAGTCATTTGTTTGGAATGCCGACAAAGCCGAGAAAAATTGGCACAAACACGGTGTACGCTTTGAAGAAGCTGCAACGGTCTTTTTTGACCCTGTTTTTGTGCTGATGGATGCGTCGCGCAACCACGAAATGCGGGATGCTGCTATCGGTTTTGATGCAATGGGGCGACTGCTGTATGTGGTGCATATCGAAGTCCAAGCCACGTTTATCCGCATCATTTCCGCCCGTCGCGCCGAACCTCACGAGGAGTTACAGTATGCTTTCTGATCGCTTAAAAAACAGATTACAAAAAGACCGCGCCATGACTTCCATTACCTTGCGCATTCCCGTTGACGTGGTGGATTCCATGAAGGAAATCGCGCCGCACAAGGGATTTTCAGGATACCAAACGCTGTTGAAATCGTATATCAGCGAAGGACTACGCAACGATGAAGCACGTTATACCGTGGGCGCAACCGCACGTTTGATCGAAGCTTTGAAGAAACGCGGCGTATCCGAAGAAGTGTTAGCAGAAGCTGCCCGTGAATTGGCGACGGTGTAGCCGAACGCACCAAAATAAATAGAAAGACATCATGGCTAAATTAAATAAAGGCTTAGGGCGTGGTTTAGACGCGCTATTGGCAGGCAGTGCCAGCGAAAAGGAAGACGTATTGCGCGAGGTGAATATCGCAGTATTGAAACCTGGCAAATACCAGCCGCGCTCGTTTATGGATGCGGACGCGTTGGAAAGTTTGGCGAGTTCGATTAAGTCGCAAGGCATTATGCAACCCATTTTGGTGCGCACATTGGTCGGCGGCGATTACGAAATCATTGCGGGTGAACGCCGTTGGCGCGCAGCGAAATTGGCGGGATTGACCCAAGTGCCTGTGCTGGTGCGCAGCGTGGCGGACAATGTCGCGCTGGCGATGGCGTTGATCGAAAACATTCAACGCGAAAACCTCAATCCGCTGGAAGAAGCAGCGGGGCTGCAACGCTTGATAGACGAATTTTCCATGACCCACCAAACCGCTGCGGAAGCAGTCGGACGTTCGCGCAGTACCGCCAGCAATCTGTTGCGTTTGCTCAAACTCATCGAACCTGTGCAGACTTTGTTGTTAGAAAACAAGCTGGATATGGGACACGCCCGCGCTTTATTGGGCTTGGAAGTTGAGATGCAACTCGCTGCCGCCGAGCAAATTGTGGCTGAAAAACTCACCGTGCGCGCCTCCGAACAATTGGTGCAACGCTTGTTGAAAAATGAAGCTGCACCAGTCAAACCCGAACCCAATCCCGACACGGAACGCCTGCAAACTGCCCTTACCGAACAACTCGGTGCCTCCGTCACCATTAAATCCACCCGCAAAGGTGCAGGAAAATTGGTGATTAGCTACAAAAATGCCGAGCAACTGAATGCCTTAATTGCGCGGATGAAATGAGTTTCGGCTACGCATTGATTGCACTCACTCCCTTATTAATTTCGTCATTCCCGCGAAAGCGGGAATCCAGTGCTTTGTTTCCGAATGTACGCCTTTACAACAATCCGCATCAACCTCTGTCTAGTAAAAAAACATCCCATAAAATATGCAAATGCACACCGAAGCAGTTTAATGACTGGATTCCCGCCTGCGCGGGAATGACAGGGCATTTACAATGACGGGGGAATTACTAGGCATGGTTTCGCAAGAATCGTTGCGAATGACAAATGGCAATATGCTGATTTCTAAAGAAAAAAATACCTTTAAGCAAATCGACGCGCACAAAACCACCACGGGGCGGTTTTTTACCGTCAAATCCTCTTGGCTGACCGCACCCGTCCAAGCGTTTATCGCCCACGCCCTGAGCCACAGCCCCCGTGTACTTGATCCTTTTGCAGGCGACGGGCATTTGTTGGAAAAGTGCGTGGAAATTTTCAATTGCGAAATCAACGGTCTCGATATTCATCACGAAAAATGGGCGGTGAATGACAGTTTGCGCGCCATCCCTGCCGCCGCCGATCAAATGATTGTTACAAACCCGCCTTACCTCGCCAAATACAGCGCGGCGCGCAAAGGTGTAGGTGCTGCGGTGGCGGGCTATTTTGCCGATACGCAAGACGAAGATTTATACCAAATCGCCTTGCGCCGTTGTTTAAGTGCCGCGCGTTTCGTGGTGGCGATTATTCCCGAAACATTTTTAAACTCGGCGTTTCCCAAACACGCACTGGTCGCTGTGTCCGTGCTGGAAAAGAACCCTTTTGAGGACACCGACGTGCCCGTGTGCGTCGCCTGTTTTGACACCCAACAGCGTGATGGTGCGACCGCTGCGCGCATTTACAAAGCGGATGTCTTTTGCGCCACCTTGGGTGACATCCACAGCCAACGCATGCCCGCCGCACGCGATGCCCGTATCCAGTTTAACGTCGCCGAAGGGCAAGTGGCATTGCGTGCCGTCGATGGCACCGATCCCGCTGTGCGCATCGCCTTTATCCCCGCTGCCGACTTTCACTACGCCCGCGACAAAATCAAAGTATCCAGTCGCTTGCTCACCTACGTCGCGGTGAAAAATGTCCCACCTGAAGGCCTGCCCGACATTATCACTCGCGCCAATTTGGCTTTAGAAACCTTACGTACCACCACCCACGACCTGATACTCTCGCCCTTCAAAGGCAATAACAAAGCAGGCGTGCGACGCAGAAGATTGGATTACGCCTTGGCGCGGGGATTGTTGGTAGGCGCGATCAACGGTTGAAAGTCCACGTTGGTCATTTGATAAGTTTTCTTAACTTGGATTCAATGCAAAGCGAAAGTACAATGCAACACCGCACCATAATGCACGCGCTGTTGCACGTGATGTTAGGCATTTTTACCCATTCATCCCCCTTAAATTATGAGACAACCGCCCATTCTGCAACGCTTACGCGCTAAAAAACGTAATCAATCCCTAGTGATTGGTTTGACTTGGTACACCGAAGAAACGTGGTCAGAGGTCAAAGCCACCGCAACTGACCCTGAATGTTTTGAGGAAACTTTCCCAAAATGGAAAGCCATGGCAGTCGCAGCGCGCAGAGAGTTTCAGCGTTCTGGGGTGCGTGCGATGGAGTGCAAAATTGTTCCCCAAGAGTTTTTTGCGTGGTGCGCGCAGCATAATCAAGAAAACAATTCGACCTCCAGAGCCGAATTTGTGTCGGAAAAATTAAGCGCGCCCAGTGAAACGCCAGCTACATCTGCTTCACCATTGATAAACGAAAGTACGAAATGACCAATAGCAAATTTCCTTTGGCGGTTTTATTCGCCGCGACCATGATTACCACTTCAGCATGTACCAACGCTGAACAAACCGCATCTACTCAAGCAACACAACCCACCACTACTACGGAGAATAGCAAAATGGCTGAATTGATTAAAAACGACACCAAACTAGGCACAGGCGCAGAAGCCATGTCAGGCAAAAATGTTTCGGTGCATTACACAGGCTGGTTGTATGACGAAGCTGCCCCTGAGCACAAAGGCAAAAAATTCGACAGTTCCCGCGACCGCAATGAACCATTTGAATTCTCACTGGGCGCAGGCATGGTCATTAAAGGTTGGGATCAAGGCGTGGTAGGCATGAAAATCGGCGGTCAACGCACATTGATTATTCCTGCCGCCATGGGCTACGGCGCACGCGGTGCAGGCGGCGTGATTCCCCCCAATGCCACACTGGTGTTTGATGTGGAATTGTTGGCAGTGAAATAAACGCCATGCCTGAATAGGCGTAGAATCCTGCGGCAATCAATCAAGGGAGCGAACAATGTTTCAGATACGAGTTCATGGGCGTGGCGGACAGGGCGTGGTCACCGCTGCCGAGATGTTGTCCGTTGCGGCATTTGAGGAAGGTCGTCATGCGCAGGCCTTTCCCAGCTTCGGTTCCGAACGCACGGGCGCGCCTGTGGTGGCGTTCTGCCGCATCGCCGATAAGGAAATACGGCTGCGCGAACCGATTATGCAGCCTGATGCCATCATTATTCAGGATCCTACGCTGCTGCATCAGATTGACGTGTTTGCGGGCTTGAAATTGGATGGCTATGTGCTGCTCAATTCGCGCCATAGTTTTGAAGAACTGGGGTTGGGCGAGCTACTCAAGCAACACCGCGCAGAACGATTTTGCACCTTGCCCGCCACGGAGCTCGGTCTCAAACACGTTGGTCGCCCCATCCCCAATGTGCCTTTGTTGGCAGGATTCGCTGCCTTATCAGGCATGATTCAACTGGAATCGGTGGTGAAAGCGATCAACGAAAAATTCTCTGGCAAGGTCGCCGCAGGCAATATCGCGGCGGCAACCGAAGCTTATGATCTGGTCAAGGACATGATGAAGGAGAACGCCGATGCTTAAGCAAACTGAAGGTTCAAAAGCGGTGGCAGAATCCATCGCGCTGTGTCGTCCCGAAGTCATCTGTGCCTATCCCATCTCACCGCAAACCCATATCGTCGAAGCCTTAGGCGAAATGGTCAAATCAGGCGATCTCACCCCCTGCGAATTTATCAATGTCGAAAGCGAATTTGCCGCCATGTCGGTTGCCATTGGCGCATCGGCAGCGGGTGCGCGCGCCTATACCGCCACCGCTTCGCAAGGCTTGCTGTTTATGGCAGAAGCCGTTTACAACGCGGCGGGATTGGGTTTGCCGATTGTGATGACGGTCGCCAATCGCGCCATCGGCGCACCGATTAACATTTGGAACGACCATTCCGATTCACTGTCGCAGCGCGATTCGGGCTGGATGCAACTGTTTGCTGAAACCAATCAAGAAGCGGTCGATTTACATATCCAAGCGTTTCGACTGGCGGAAGAACTGTCCATGCCGATTATGGTGTGCATGGATGGTTTTATCCTGACCCACGCGTTTGAGCGAGTCGATATTCCGTCACAAGAACAGGTCGATGCTTACTTGCCGCCGTTCGAGCCGCGTCAGGTATTAGATCCCGCAGACCCCGTTTCCATCGGCGCGATGGTCGGGCCCGAAGCCTTTATGGAAGTGCGCTATTTAGCCCATGCCAAACAGATGCAAGCCATCGAGCGTATTCCGCAACTTGCCGCCGAATTCAAACAACAATTCGGACGCGACAGCGGCGGCTTGATCCGCACCTATCGCGCTGACGATGCCGACACCATCATTATCGCCATGGGTTCGGTGCTGGGCACGATCAAAGACACGGTCGATGAAATGCGCGACGCGGGGCATAAAATCGGCGTGCTGGGCATTATCAGCTACCGCCCCTTCCCGCTGGCACAAGTGCGCGCCGCGCTGATTCAGTGCAAACGCTTTTTGGTACTGGAAAAAAGTCTCGCCGTGGGCATGGGCGGCATTGTCGCCACCGATGTGCGGATGGCGGTCACAGGCACAGGACTAAAAGGTTTTACCGCGATTGCAGGACTAGGCGGTCGCCCCATTACCAAAGCATCGCTGCACAAACTGTTCCTGCAAGCCGAGCAAGAAGCCTTGCCGCCTGTAACCTTCCTAGACTTGGACTGGGATGCGGTCAACAAACAACTGGAACGCGAACGCAAAACCCGCCGCTCAGGTCCGATTGCCGAAAACATCCTGCATGACAAAGGGATCGTGTCGGCGAAGTTTGGTTAGCATCGGACTACGAACATGAATCCAATGCGAAGAGAGCGGTTTGAATCACTTGTTGGATATTCAAGACTTCCTCATGCTGCCGCAATGTCTTGTGAACTAGAGTGGTACGCAAGCAACTCCGAAACTATCTTAGCAACCATCCTTATTGATTATGAGGATGAATTTGCAACGATCATATTGGGACGAGACGCAGATATGAGATACCGATGCATTGAAAGTTTGGCACCGTTCCAATGCATTGAAGATGCTCGAAAGAGTATGTTAAATAAATCTCACGAAATTATTTTATCAGGACAAAAAACATTCCCTCAGGGTGACGAAAGAGGGAAAAAACAAGATTTATTTTCGCCAATCCAGAAGGGAAAAAAGCTCAACCCTAACTTTGAAATTGTGCGTACATGCAAGGGATACTCCTCTGCAAAGGAGATCATTGCTGAAGCGATGCATCACTACACTGATATTGATGGAAATTTTATTGAGCAATTTCAAACTTCGGGTTTTGATTCACGACTTTGGGAACTCTATTTATTCGCCTATTTAACGGAAGAACGACTTCTTGTTGATCGGACGCATCATGCACCAGATTTCTTAGTCTCGGATGGTCAACATAATGTTGCCATTGAGGCCGTCACAGTACAGGCTTCGCAGAACAGTGATGCAGAAGACATTGACCTTGCATCGTTAACACCAGAAAAAATACAAGAACTCCAAAAGCATTACATGCCAATAAAGTTTGGGAGTCCATTGTATTCAAAACTCAAGAAACAATATTGGAAAATGGAGCATGTAAAGGGTCTCCCTCTAGTTTTTGCAATTGCCGATTTTCATGCAAAGCAGTCGATGCTCTGGACATCCACTGCTCTCCAGAATTACCTTTATGGCGTTAGACATGAATTTCACTTTTCAGATAACGGACAGCTAGTTGTCAGCCCATTCAGAGTGGAGTTCCATGAATATAATGGAAAAAATATTCCATCTGGTTTTTTCTTCACAGAAAATGCAGAACACATCAGTGCCGTGATGTTTTCTTCAACGGGGACGATTTCAAAATTTATAAGAATGGGAAAACTAGCTGGATTCGGCGATTCTTCGGTAAGTGTTCTTTACCATGGTACTTGCCATAAACATGACGATAACGCAGCATTACCAGATCAATTTTCATTTGAAATAAATGATACTTACGAAGAAACATGGGGGGAAGGCATCTCGATTTTCCATAACCCAAGAGCACTTTATCCACTTTCAAGAGAGATTTTTCCCTCAGTGGCTCATCACTACATGCAAGAAGATGGTCAGATTTATAGTTTCTTGCCAGAATTTCATCCATACGGCGGATTAACTGTAATGCTACATGCAACAGATGATTTGTCTTCCAAAAAAGAGGAATCACCATGAGTTTTCAACCCGTTAAGTTTTACCAAACAGGCACTTACACGGTGGGCAATCGCTTACTTACGCCTGAAGAACACAGCGTGCAATCGGGTCAGTCACGCAACAATTCCATCAATTCTGGGCATCGCGCCTGCCAAGGGTGCGGCGAGGCATTGGGGGCGCGTTATGCGATTGATGCTGCGATGGCGGAAAGTCATGGGCAGTTGATCGCGGCGAATGCCACGGGCTGTCTGGAAGTATTTTCCACGCCCTATCCTGAATCTTCTTGGCAAGTGCCGTGGATCCATTCGCTGTTTGGCAATGCGCCAGCGGTGGCGACGGGCATCGCGGCGGCGATGAAGGTTAAGGGCAAACATGACGTGCGCGTGGTGGCGCAAGGCGGCGATGGCGGCACGACCGACATAGGCTTTGGCTGCTTGTCGGGCATGTTCGAGCGCAATGATGATGTGCTGTATATCTGCTACGACAATCAAGCCTATATGAACACGGGCGTGCAGCGTTCTTCTGCCACGCCCCCTGCGGCGCGCACGGCAACCACCATGCCCGTCGGGGCAGAACCTGGCAACGCCTTTGGTCAAGGCAAAAATCTGCCTGAAATCGCCATGGCGCATGGCATTCCTTATGTCGCCACGGCGACCGTCGCCGATTTGCGCGATTTGGAATACAAAGTGCGTAAGGCGATGAACATCCGTGGCGCGCGCTATATTCATTTGTTTGTGCCGTGTCCGTTGGGCTGGGGAACCGCATCGCACGACACCATCCGCATGGCGCGCTACGCTAAGGAATCGGGCTTATTTCCCGTTTTTGAAGCAGAACACGGCGAAGTAACAGGCGTGCTGAAAATTCGGCATAAAATTTCGGTGGAGGAATATATGCAGCCACAAAAACGATTCGCCCATCTTTTCGGCAAACATGCGCATCCCGAAACCGTGGCACGCATTCAAGCGATTGCCGACCGCAATATCCGCAAATATGGATTGTTAGACCAAGAGGAGGTTGCATAATGCAAAGCAAACCTTTTGCGATTACGCTCAAACCAGGTACGTCTTTAGCTAACTTAACAGGCACTTGGCGCACCGAACGCCCTGTGTATTTGGATAGATTGCCGCCGTGCAACCACGCTTGCCCCGCAGGTGAAAACATACAGGGCTGGCTGTTTCACGCCGAGTCGGGCGATTACGAACAGGCGTGGCGATCCTTAGTGGAAAACAATCCGCTGCCCGCCGTGATGGGGCGGGTGTGTTATCACCCTTGCGAAGGCGCGTGCAATCGCGGTCAACTCGATGAATCGGTGGGGATTAACTCGGTCGAACGTTTCTTGGGTGACGAGGCGATTAAGCGCAATTGGCAGTTTGATGCGCCCGCCGCCGCGACAGGCAAACGCGTGCTGGTCGTCGGCGCGGGGCCTTCGGGACTTTCCGCCGCGTATCATCTGGCGCGCTTAGGACATCAGGTAGAGATTCAAGAAGCAGGCCCGTTGGCGGGCGGCATGATGCGTTTTGGTATCCCTAAGTATCGTTTGCCACGCGAAGTGTTGGATGCCGAAGTGCAGCGCATCTTGAATCTAGGGGTGAAGCTGACGCTGAATGCCAAAGTGGACAACATCGAAGACAGTATGCAGCAGGGCAACTTCGATGCGGCTTTCTTAGCCGTCGGCGCGCATATCGCCAAACGAACTTATATCCCGTCGGGCGATGCGGCGCATATCGTCGATGCGGTATCGGTGCTGCGCTCCATGGAAGGGGAAGATAAACCCATGCTGGGGCGGCGCGTGGTGGTGTATGGCGGCGGCAATACCGCGATTGATGTGGCGCGCACGGCGAAACGTCTGGGCGCGACCGAAGCCATTATTGTCTATCGCCGCACCCGCGAAAAAATGCCTGCGCATGATTTTGAGGTGGAAGAAGCCTTGCAAGAAGGCGTGATGATTAAGTGGTTGTCCACCATCAAACAGGCGGACGAAGGCAGTCTCACCGTCGAAAAAATGGTGCTGGACGACAAGGGCGTGCCACAACCGACGGGCGAATTTGAAACTATGGAGGCCGATTCGCTGGTGCTGGCATTGGGGCAAGATGTGGATTTGTCTTTGCTAGAAGGCGTGTCTGGACTGGAAATCAACAACGGCACGGTGCAAGTGGCTAGCAATATGATGACGGGTCATGCGGGCATTTTTGCGGGCGGCGATATGGTGCCGTCGGAGCGCACCGTCACTGTCGCGGTAGGGCATGGCAAAAAGGCGGCGCGTCATATTGACGCGTGGTTAAACGGCACGACTTATCAACCCGCACCCAAACATGAGCTGGCAGATTTTGGCAAACTCAACCCTTGGTATTATTCCGATGCCGACAAAACCGTGCGCCCAATGCTGGACATTATCCGCCGCCAAACCAGCTTCGACGAGGTGCAAGGCGGATTAAATGAAACTAACGCTTTATTTGAAGCGCGTCGCTGTTTGTCGTGCGGCAATTGCTTTGAATGCGACAACTGCTATGGCGTGTGTCCCGACAATGCGGTAATTAAACTCGGCGCAGGCAAAGGCTTTCAGTTCAATTACGACTACTGCAAAGGCTGCGGGCTGTGCGTGGCAGAATGCCCGTGTGGGGCGATTAAGATGGTGGCTGAAGAGACCTGATGGGGCTAGTTTCCAATCCAATATTGGTGACGGTGCTGATGCTCATCGTCTCCAATCTGTTTATGACATTTGCGTGGTATGGACATTTGAAGCATTTGTCCACGTCTCCGTGGTATGTCGCCGCGCTGGTCAGTTGGGGCATCGCGTTATTTGAATACTTGTTGCAAGTCCCCGCCAATCGCATCGGCTTTACCCTGATGAACTTGGCGCAACTCAAAATTTTGCAGGAAGTCATCACCCTCGCGGTCTTCGTGCCGTTTGCGGTGATCTATATGAATCAACCCTTAAAGTGGGATTATCTGTATGCCGCGCTGTGTTTGATGGGCGCGGTATTTTTTATTTTTAGAGCATAAATTTATGAGCAAACACATACACATTCTGGGCATCTGCGGCACATTTATGGGCGGGATTGCGGCATTGGCGAAACAAGCGGGCTATCGGGTAACGGGCTGCGATGCCAATGTTTATCCGCCCATGAGCACTCAGCTGGAAACCCAAGGCATAGAACTGATTCAAGGTTTTGGTGTGGAACAGTTGGAGCTAAACCCCGATGTCTTTGTGATCGGCAATGTCGTGTCTCGCGGCAATCCGCTGATGGAGGAAATCCTCAACCGCAATCTGCCCTATATTTCAGGTCCGCAATGGTTGGCAGAAACCCTCTTGCGCGACAAATGGGTACTCGCGGTCGCAGGCACGCACGGCAAAACCACCACCAGCGCGATGTTGGCGTGGATTTTGGAATACGCAGGGCTATACCCTGGATTCTTAATCGGCGGCGTACCTGAAAACTTCCATGTTTCCGCACGCTTGCCAACACTCCCCTCCAACAAGCTCCCCTCGCCCGCCAGCGGGAGAGGGGTCGGGGGAGAGGGTGTGTATGAGGGAGAGTTTGTTGCACAAGGAGAGGGTGGCTTTTTCGTCATTGAAGCCGACGAATACGACACCGCCTTTTTCGATAAACGCTCCAAGTTTGTCCACTATCGCCCGCGCACCGCAATTTTGAATAATCTGGAATTTGACCACGCCGATATTTTTGCGGACTTAACTGCGATCGAAACGCAATTTCACCATCTGGTGCGTACTGTCCCAAGCTCTGGCTTAATCGTCAGCAATGCCCGCGCCGCCGCCTTAGATACGGTGTTGCAGCGTGGTTGCTGGACTCCTGTAGAAAGTTTCGGCAACGCAGCGGGTTGGGACATAGACGCAGACAACGTCGTCCGTTTGGCGGGCGTGGTGCAAGGTGGATTGCACTGGGATTTATTAGGCGAACACAATCGCCAAAATGCCCTTGCCGCCTTAGCCGCCGCGCGTCATGTCGGCGTACCCGTAGCGCACGGTTTAGCAGCATTGACCGAATTTAAAAACGTCAAACGTCGCATGGAAGTGCGCGGCGTGGCGGGCGGCATCACCGTGTATGACGACTTCGCCCATCACCCCACCGCCATTGCCACCACACTGGAAGGTTTGCGCCACAAAGTCGGCACTGCGCGCATCTTGGCGGTGTTAGAACCACGCTCCAACACCATGAAACTTGGCGTGATGAAAGACGCACTGCCCGCTAGTTTGCACGCAGCCGATCAAGTGTTTTGCTACGCAGGCAATCTAGGTTGGGATGCCCACGGCGCACTCGCCCCCTTGGGCGATAAAGCCGTGGTCGAAACTGACTTATCAGAACTAATAGCCAAAATCACCCAATTCGCCCAAGCAGGTGACCATATCTTGGTAATGAGCAACGGCGGTTTTGGGGGAATACATACGACGTTGCTGGAGAAGCTGGCGAAATAGCACACTCACATAACGCATCATGGAACCGCGAGTGGGAATGAGTTTGTTACTGCATCTGCCCCAAATCAAACTCCGCCGCTGGAATCGCCCGCACTTTCACCGCACCAAAATTCATGCTGGTTTCGGCATCTATCAGTGCGTCGCGGATGGTCATTTTACTGACGAAGGGCGCGCGTTTACCTTGATATTCTAGGTGGTTGTCGTATTCAAAACGTGCTGTTTTCAATAATTTACCCGACAGCGAATAAAATTCCGCCTGCACGCCGACTTCGCGTTTCACCGACACCCAATAGCGCACGCGGTCGTAGGTGGCGCGTTTGTGTTTGGCGGTCAGTTCCAAAATATAACAGTCTTCGCCGTCTATTTTGCCCTCGCCCGCCAGTGCCGCGTCGTAATCTTTGACGTAATTCGTGGCGGCGATGTCGCCATTGGAAGCCTCGCCGCTCAAGCGTTGGCGCGGGGAAATCGGGATCGGTTTGGACAAGCCGATGCGGTTTAACCACATATTGCGCCCGACTTGCAGCAGCTTCGAGCCTTTGAATCGCGCAGGCTCTAGCGTTTCCGCCACGCTGGCATCCTCCACCGCCCGCACTTCCAAGCGTTGCTCGTCCGACACTTTGCTGCCATCGCGGGACGTGAGTTTGATTTCCCACACTATCCCAGGCAGCCCGCCACCCCGCGCCCGATCCGCATGTTGCAATAACAATTGCGCGTCGGGGGCGGCGAAGGAGGTGACACTCCAAAGCACAAAAGGCAGAAGCAAAAATTTGACGTTCATGGTGATTCCTTTGGTCGTTAGTCGTTAGCTGCTAGTCGTTAGTTGGTTGGTTGTGTTGTTACCCTTTTTTGAATTCACCCCTCGCCAGCGTGGAAAGCATTAAAAACGGTGCGCCCCCCACAACTAACGACGCTGTAGAAAAACCCGATTCTGAAGACCTGTTTCAGCGTTGGGTGGATTTTTTTCAAACCAGATCGTTATTTTCATTTTCGGCTTCTTGTTTTTATAACATATTTTCATTGCAAAC
>JAQTYN010000006.1 GCA_028688275.1 Gallionella sp.
TGGTTTGCAATGAAAATATGTTATAAAAACAAGAAGCCGAAAATGAAAATAACGATCTGGTTTGAAAAAAATCCACCCAACGCTGAAACAGGTCTTCAGAATCGGGTTTTTCTACAGCGTCGTTAGATAAGGAAGTTTGGTCAGCTTCAGCGTAAATCAAAAATCAATCGCAAAATCAACGAAGACGTGCCAATAGCATGGCGGGTGTTGGGCGACGCAATCCTAAAAATGGCTGTTTGCTTTTCAACACGGGGAGGGTTATTTTTGTGCCGTGTGCAGGATGGTCAGTATCTGTACTTCATCATTCTTGACGCGATACACCGCAAGGTAATGCTTGTGCAAAACCAGTTCCTTCGTACCAAAAACCCGTCCTGCCGTGCCGAGATGATGCGACTGCAAAACAGTTATCCTATCGCGTAGCTCTGTCACAAATGTTTTTGCGCGTTCGGGGCTGTCTTGGGCAATGTAGTTTGCAATCTCATCCAGCCTGCCAAGTGCTCGATTCGTCCAGCGAATGCTACGCGCCATATTTGGCGAAGACCGCGTTGACTTGGGCATCGGTCGCAAAATCCCCCCGATCTGCATCCGCTATCCCTGCTTCAATGTCTTTCACCTGCCAGCTTTGGGCTTCGAGGTAATGAGAAAGTGCTTCGAGTGTCACGAAACTCTTAGTGCGCGCAGTCGCCTTGGCTAACGCTTCGAGTTGCTGATACACGCCCGCAGGGACGCGCACATTGATCGTGCGGGTTGGGGCATCCTTGAGTGTTGTGGTCGTCATTGTCATATACGGTAATGATTGTAATACAGCGCATTGTAAGTGATTGCTTCTAAGTTTTCGTGTATTTTCGATTCGTCAGTGAGTGCAAAAACGAACGTGTAGGGTGGATAAGCTGCGCGCATCCACAATTTTTTACAATATATTCAGGTGGATGCGCGCAGCTTTCCACCCTACCGACTTTTTGACCGTATCTGGAAAAATAGTATCTATTCAGCCCCTCTTTTTAAGCAAGGGATGTGGGAGCGCACAAATTGCGCGATGGTTTCCGTGATGTGTATCGCAAAGACTATCGCGCAATAAATTGCGCTCCCACGTCACGTTTCCGAAAAACCGTTGCGAGGCAATCCACCATCCACCAATCGCCCCTTTGCCACGCGAACCACCCCGCCATTCTCCGTTATAATCCCCGCCCCTTTCCTATTCGGTTTCCATCCCCATGCTGTTCTCTTCTTCCCATTCTCGCCCGCGTTATACCCAGTTAATCGGTTCGGCGGATGCGTTGGCGTTGGCGCAGTTGGCGGGGAAGGCTGCGCCGTTGGTGGTGATTGCGGCGAATGCGTTGGAGGCGCAGCGGTTGGTGGAGGAAATCGCGTTTTTCGCGCCGAAGTTGCGGGTGCATTTGTTGCCTGATTGGGAAACGCTGCCTTACGACCATTTTTCGCCGCATCAGGATTTGATTTCGGAACGCTTGGCGACCTTGCATCACGTTCGCAGTCAGTCGTGCGATGTGTTGGTTGTGCCTGTGACCACGGCGTTGTATCCGCTGCCGCCTGCGGCATACTTGGCGGCTTATACGTTTTTCTTGAAGCGCGGGGCGAAGTTGAATGTGCCGATTTTGCGCGAGCAATTGGCGTTTGCGGGTTATAGCCACGTTCAGCAAGTGTTGTCCCCTGGGGAGTTTTGCGTGCGCGGCGGGATTATTGATTTGTTCGCCATGGGTAGTGTATTGCCGTATCGCATTGATTTATTTGATGATGAGATCGACAAGCTGGCGACCTTTGATGTGGATACGCAACGCACTTTGTATCCCGTGCCCGAAATTCGGCTGTTGCCCGCCCGCGAATATCCGTTGGATGACGCGGGGCAAGCGCGTTTTCGGCAAAATTTCCGCGAGCGTTTTGAGGGCGATCCCTCGCGTTCGCATCTGTACAAAAGCGTCAGCAAGGGCATCGCGCCTGCGGGGATTGAGTATTATTTGCCGCTGTTTTTTGAGCAAACCGCGACCTTGTTTGACTATCTGCCGAAGAATGCCACGCTGTGTTTGCATCACGATGTGGATGCGGCGATTAGCCAGTTTGCCAGCGACACCCAGTCGCGCTACAACCTGCTACGCGGCGATGCGCAACGTCCGTTGTTGCCACCTAAAGATTTGTTTTTAAACAATGAAGCGTTTTTTGCCGCTGCCAAAGCCTTTGCGCGGGTGGATATTTTGCCGAATGGTAACGTGCCGCAAAACGCCACGCTGTGTCCGACCGCTACCTTGCCCGACATTGCCGTCAATCGCCGCGCCGATGTGCCGACGCAAGCGTTTGCCGATTTTTTAAGCAATTTTAGTGGGCGCACGTTGCTGTTGGCGGACAGCATTGGGCGGCGCGAGCTGCTGGCGGGGTATTTGCAGGAATACGGCATCAAGCCCGTGGTGTGCGAAAACTACGCGGATTTTGTCAGCGGTTCGCAGCGGTTGATGTTGGCGGTGGGTGTGTTGCACGCGGGGTTTTTGTTGCCCGATGCAGCGGTGGCGGTGGTCACGGAAAGCGAGTTGTACGCCACGCAAGCACGCGGGCGGGTGCGGCGCAGCGGTAAAAAAACCAATGTCGAAGGGCTGTTGCGCGATTTATCTGAGCTAAAAATTGGCGATCCCGTGGTGCATGAACAGCACGGCATTGCGCGTTATGAAGGCTTGGTGACGCTGAATTTAGGCGAAGGTGAAACCGAATTTTTGGTATTGGAATACGCGGGCGGTGACAAATTGTATGTGCCCGTTTCGCAATTGCAGGTCATCAGTCGCTACAGCGGCGCGGCGGCGGAAAGCGTGCATTTGCACAAATTGGGCAACGGCGCGTGGGAGCGCAGCAAACGCCGCGCCATGCAGCAAGCCCGCGACACAGCGGCGGAATTGTTGAATTTATACGCCCAACGCGCCTTGCGCAAAGGCGAAGCCTGCAAACTCACCCCGCACGATTACGAAGCCTTCGCGGCGGGATTCGGCTTTGAAGAAACGCCCGACCAGATGGCGGCGATTCAGGCGGTGATTCAAGATTTGCAGTCGGGCAAACCGATGGATAGATTGATTTGCGGCGATGTGGGCTTTGGCAAAACCGAAGTGGCGTTGCGCGCCGCCTTTGTCGCGGCGATGGATGGCAAACAAGTCGCCGTGCTGGTGCCGACCACCTTGTTGGCCGAGCAACATTTCCAAAATTTCTCCAGCCGCTTTGCCGAATTACCGATCCGCATCGCCGAATTGTCCCGTTTCCGTTCCGCCAAAGACCAAGCGCAATCCTTAAAAGAAATGGCGGAAGGCAAGCTGGACATCATCATCGGCACGCACAAGTTAATCCAAAAAGAGGTTAAATTTCATAATCTTGGCTTGGTAATTATCGACGAAGAACACCGTTTTGGCGTACAGCAAAAAGAACGCCTCAAAGCGTTGCGCGCTTCGGTGCATATATTGACCCTGACCGCCACGCCGATTCCGCGCACCTTGGCGATGTCGCTGGAAGGGCTGCGCGATTTTTCGATTATCGCCACTGCGCCACAACGGCGGTTGTCGATTAAAACCTTCGTGACGCAAAGCAGCAACGGCATTATCCGCGAGGCGGTGTTGCGCGAACTCAAGCGCGGCGGGCAGGTGTATTTCTTGCACAACGAAGTGGAAACCATTCCTAACGTGTTGGAAAAATTGGAAAAACTGCTGCCCGAAGCGCGCATCCGCGTAGCACACGGGCAAATGGGCGAGCGCGATTTGGAATCTGTGATGCGCGATTTTTATCAGCAACGCTTCAACATTTTGCTGTGCACCACCATTATTGAGACGGGCATCGACATCCCCACTGCCAACACCATCATTATGAATCGGGCGGATCGCTTCGGTTTGGCGCAGTTGCACCAATTGCGCGGGCGGGTCGGGCGGTCGCACCATCAGGCGTATGCCTATTTGTTGGTGGAAACCGAAGCCCTAACGGCGCAAGCCAAAAAACGACTCGACGCAATTCAGTCGATGGAACAACTCGGCAGCGGCTTTTACCTCGCCATGCACGACTTGGAAATTCGCGGCGCGGGCGAAGTGTTGGGCGAATCGCAAAGCGGCGAAATGCAGGAAATCGGTTTCGCGCTTTACACCGATATGTTGAATGCGGCGGTATCGTCGTTAAGGCTAGGGCGCGAACCCGATATGGCGCATCCGCTGGGCGTGACCACGGAAATCAATTTGCACTGCCCTGCCCTGTTGCCGAATGACTATTGCAACGACATACACCAACGGCTGATGTTGTACAAACGCTTGGCAAATGGCGCGAATTTGGACGACATTGACGAACTGCATCAAGAATTGATCGACCGCTTCGGCTTATTGCCCGAAGCCGCGAATACCTTGCTAGACAGCCACCGCTTGCGCATCTTGGCAAAACCGCTGGGGATCAGCAAAGTCGATGCTTCTACCGAATCCATCCAAGTCCAATTTATCCCCAACCCGCCGATAGACCCGATGCGGGTGATGAAAATGATCCAAACCAAACGCCAATACAAATTGGTGGGGCAGGATAAATTGAAAATCGAATTGAAATACAGCGAAGTCGCTCAAAGGATTTTGGCGATCAAGGCTTTCTTCAAGGAGTTAATTGCTTAAGGAGACACTAATTTATTCGTCATTCCGACGAAGGTCGGAATCCAGTCCGTTGATACAGAAGTGTTTTTGCTTCAGCAAAAACGACAAAACCGAATAAATCAGCTCATCCTTAATGCGAGATCACCGCATCTTTGTAGTTCCGTAACGATGCAAAGCTGGATTTTACGGTTCAAGACTGCGTACTGGCGAAAATCTGTGATGGACACTCAACATCAGCCCCTCCACCGTCAAACAATAGGAAATCGGCGATAAACACCCCAGCGGGTCGTCGCAAAAACTGTTGAATTTATTGGAACGCAAAGGCTTGGATGTGTTGATTTAACAGGGGGAGTTGCTTTTTTATCGCATGAGGGGGAGTCATTGCGGGGAGGGCAGGTTCGCACAGTAACCCGCCGATTTTGAAAGTAAAAAGGCGGATTGCCTTGCGGTAGATTTGCTTTCGAGTTCACAAAGCACTTCATCAAAGTTCACAAATAAGCTAACCTTGCCGCGTGAACTGAGCCATCCATTATTACAACACGCGGGTTAAATCCGAGGTTTTTTCATGGTCAGCGGGCATTTTGGCGGATTATCGTCGGCTGCTCAGTTTGATGGAAGAACACGGTGCGGATTTGCGTTTGCAACACTCCCGCGCCATGGGGGAAGGTTTATTTGAATTGCGCTGCAAAGGCGCGGAAGGCATCGGGCGGGTGTTTTACTGCACTATGGTCGGACGGCAGATCGTGATTTTGCACTGCTTTATCAAGAAAACCCAAGAAACGCATGACCGAGAATTGAACACTGCCCGCAAACGATTAAAAGAGGTAAAACGTCATGCTTGAATCCGCCGAAACATTTGCACCCGTGCCGCATACCGCCGAGGACGATGCGCGTTTGTTTGCCGACCCCGCATTCAAAACCGCGTGGGATGCGTTGGAAGAGGAATACGCCGCGCTAGGCGAATTGTTGCAAGCGCGCAAACAAGCGGGATTGACCCAAGCGGAAGTCGCCGCCCGCATGGGCACAACCAAAAGTGCCGTGTCCCGCCTAGAAGCCTCTCTCCGCAGCGAACACCACTCCCCGTCCTTCGCCACTTTGCGCAAATACGCCCATGCCTGTGGTAAACGGTTGGTGATTAAAATGGTTTGAGGGGGATGGCAGGGCGGGTTCGCGTAGCAACCCGCCGATTTAGAAGGTAAAAATGGCGGATTGCCTCGCGGCAAATCCGCCTTACGGGTTAATGATAAAAGAGAAAAAAAATTCATGTTTGAGATGTTTCTGTTCATAGAGAGTCTTTTAGTATCACCTCCATCAAGCATTATTATGTGGGGGTTGGTAATGTTCATCATTGGAAAATACAAGAAGAACTATATGGTTACCTACGCTTACATTTTCATAACATATTTATTATTTATGCCAGTAACAACAAATTACTTGATGGGATTGTTGGAGTGTAAATACACTAAATACGATTTAGATAAACCTGCAAAAGCAATTGTCGTGCTAGGGGGCGGATTAAACCTAAATGCTTGGGATTATGGTGGAGTTTCTGTAAGCACTACTGAGTTAGAGAGACTTAGACATGCGGCAAAACTATACAGAGATACGGGACTGCCTATTTTAGTCGCGGGGGGTGACCCATTAAAAACTGGGTATTCTGAAGCCGTCTATATGAAGAAAATTCTTGAGGAGGAGTTCAAAGTACCTGTCAAATTTATCGAAAAACAAAGCAGAACTACTGACGAAAACATAACCTTTGCAAGCGATATTTTGTATAAAAACAACATAGATGCTGCTTTTGTTGTAACCAACTCATGGCACATGAGAAGAACATTATCCATTACCCAAAGGCAAAATCGGATACGCTATTACCCATCGGCAGCATCATCAGATGTGAGTACAAACAAATCGATCTCTTTGTCTTCTATTGGGAGTTACATCCCATCTACTACATCATTTGTACAGATAAGAATAATGACTCATGAGTTGGGGGGCTGGATCACAGGAAAAGTAAATTCACATGGAACATTATTTTAAGTAGCTCTCTATAATCGATTTGACTAGACCTACGAAAATATCTTTTGTAAAAGAAAATGATGACGAAACAATTTTACTTATGCGTTCTTTACCCTTAATTTTCTTCACAATGAACTCTAAAATTTCATACAACAAATCTTCATCAAAATTATTTACACAATAAACACTGATCACTCCATCCTGACTTTTCAATGAGTCAACGGAGAACGTAACTATCAAATCGTAGTCCCTGTTTTTGTCGTGCAAAGTTTCTTTGCCCTCCGTTTGAATAGCAATTGATTGCCAAACTTGTTCACTTAAAGTCTCATCCGAAATAAAAACATACAGATTTTTCTCGTCAACATCCCCGATCCCTTTTATGGTATCCAAGGTAATTAATGGATATTTGTGTCGAGAAATACCTCTTGATATGTCAACTATAATGTAATTCAAATAATTGGAGCTATTCTCGTATAGCTGCCTGAGTGATACTAGCTCTACTGTTTTGGTTAGCATTTTTCCTCCTTATTTGTTTAGTTTCCATGCAAATAGAAAAAATCCATTTGCCTCACCATTGAATAATCCTCTTGACCACTCTCAGCTAATTTCGCTGCTTTTTCATCCATGACTCTAATGTATTCTTGCTTGATTGTTGAGAAATTACCATCCTTGCATGCACCAAAAACTTTTCTAAGTTTATGAGCATAGATAATTTCGTCCTGATTGCAGCCACAAGAAAATGCGATGTCCACTGATTTATGTAGGTATGTCTCAAAATCAGGGAATATTTCATGGTATTTGCCTTTCGTATGCCCATACTTCTCTTTGATTTTGATATACGCTCCATATTTAATGTCATAGAAGCGACATTCTGTCATAAACTTGGTGACAATCCAGTCTTCAAATGTTACCCGTCCCCGCAGCTTCATTGCCCAATACTCTGGCTGAATAATCATCCCTAAAATTTTCTGCACACCTCCAGAAGCCTCTTTATTTTCTAAGCTTTCAGTTATTTCAGAAACATATCTTGCATTTGAAATTAAGTGGGCAATTACATGATTGCCGTCATCCCTTTTGTAAATATAAACAGTGAAATGTTTTGTAATAACGAAACCAATTATTGAAAAAGGAATTACAAAAATAACGTAAATAATCATGAAAATTGCTGGGCAATTCAACAGCCACTCCCTAAACACGATTACATCGACCTCTCGTATATATTTTTTAAAAAACGCCAATGGGCGGCTAATAAATTCTGACATTTCTTTGCCGTCACCTAAAAATATAGACGCATCATTTTCGAATGTATCATAGGCTATGCTGTAGAAAATACATCGCATTTCATAATAACGCTCAAGTAAGTAACGGTTATTAGTTAGCAACCAAATTATTCTTGTAATCCATCTAAAACCGTTTAGTGACAACCCAACAAGCCCCCTGGACAACTGCCTTGAGTGAACAAACTCTTCTTTTATTGACTCGTATACGTTTTGGTGAATATTTTGATTAGACTTCTCTTCAGGTGACGTCTTCTGGGATTCAACCTTTGACTCTTCATGAAGAATGCTGATATTCGCTCTGGATTTGTCTTTAGATGCTTCATGATATGCAAGTTTTAAGACTTCTATTTCGTAGCTTTGGCAAGTAACAAAAGCAAATCTTCCTGTGTATATAGCTTTTATTTTTTTGGTGACGGTATCAATTTTCGTAAAATACATAAAAACTATCCCCAATTTGGTAATGAAATATAAATAGATAGGATTACAATATTTCCTAATGCGCCTCTTCCCAATTCTTCCCCACCCCAACTTCCACCAACAACGGCACATCTAATTTCGCGACATTGCACATCAAGCTCGGCAGGGTCGCAATCACTTTTTCTTTTTCACTATCAACCACTTCCAACACCAACTCATCATGCACTTGCATAATCAATCGGCTTTGCATTTGTTCGGTTTCTAGCCAATTTTGCACGGCGATCATGGCGAGTTTGATTAAATCTGCTGCTGTGCCTTGCATGGGGGCGTTGATGGCGGCGCGTTCGGCACCTTGGCGTTTCATGCCGTTGCTGCTGTGGATGTCGCGCAGCCATAAGCGGCGACCGAACACGGTTTCGACGTAGCCTTGTTGTTTGGCGAGTTCGCGGGTGCGTTCCATGTAGTCCGCCACGCCAGGGTAGCGGGCGAAGTAGCGGGCGATGTAGGCTTGCGCTGCGCTGCGTTCGATGCCGAGTTGTTTGGCGAGTCCGAAGGCGGACATGCCGTAAATCAGCCCGAAGTTGATGACTTTGGCGTAGCGGCGTTGTTCGTTGCTGACTTCGTCGGGGGCGAGCATAAAAATTTCGGCGGCGGTGGCGCGGTGTACGTCTTGCCCGTGGGCGAAGGCGTGCAGCAAGCCCGCATCATTTGACAAATGCGCCATGATGCGCAGTTCAATTTGCGAATAATCTGCTGAGACAATGCTGCTGCCCGCAGGGGCGATAAAGGCTTCGCGGATGCGCCGTCCTTCGGCGGTGCGCACGGGGATATTTTGCAAATTGGGATCGCTGGAAGCCAGCCGCCCCGTGATGGCGACGGTTTGGGAATAGCTGGTGTGGACGCGCCCCGTGTGGCGGTTGACCATCAGCGGCAATTTGTCGGTGTAGGTGGATTTCAGCTTCGCCATGCTGCGATGTTCCAGCAATAATTTGGGCAGCGGGAAGTCGAGGGCTAAGGTTTCCAACACCGATTCGTCGGTCGATGGCACGCCGCTGGGGGTCTTTTTGACCACGGGCAAACCGAGCTTGCCGAATAAAATTTCGCCCAGTTGCTTGGGCGAATTGAGGTTAAACGGTTGTTCGGCGAGGGCGTGGGCGCGGGCTTCCAAGGCGCACAACTTTTCGCCCAACTCGCGGCTTTGCACCCGCAGCAACGCGCTGTCCAGCAACACGCCGTTGCGTTCCATCACCCACAAGACGCGCAAGCTGGGCAGCTCGATGTCACGATACACGCGGCGCAAGCCTGCTTCGTGGGCGATCAGCGGAGTGAAATGCTGGTGCAATTGCAAGGTGATGTCGGCATCTTCGGCGGCGTAGCGCGTGGCGGTGTCTAAATCGACTTGGTCAAAACAAATTTGCTTCGCGCCTTTGCCCACCACATCGGCGTAAGTCATCGTCGTGATGCTCAAATGGCGCAGTGCTAAGCTGTCCATATTGTGCAGTTCGTGACTTTCTAAAACGTAAGATTCCAGCAGCGTGTCCTCAGCAATGCCCGCCAAGGTGATGCCGTGATTAGCGAAAATATGCGCGTCGAATTTGAGGTTTTGTCCCAGCTTGGCGTGCAGCGGACTTTCTAACCACGGCTTGAGTTTGGCTAATGTTTGTGCAAAATCAAGTTGTTGCGGTGCACCCGTGTAGTTGTGCGCTAACGGTAAATACGCGGCTTGGTGCGGGGCGATGGCGAAGGAAATCCCCACCAATTGCGCTTCCATTACATTCAAGCCCGTGGTTTCGGTATCCACGCACACCAAATCCGCTGCTAGGATGTTGGCGAGCCATTCGTCTAAATCGGCTTCGGTCAAAATCGTTTGATAATGCGCGGTGGGTGGGGCGGGCGGTTCGGCGAATAAATCGCCTGATTGAAACGGTGCGGGTGGGGCGGCGAACATATCGGCTTGCGCTGAACTGGCGGAAGGGGCGAGAGCGAACGGTTCGCTAGGAGCTGCAACTTTCCCCGCCTCACCCAATTCCCGTAACCATGTTTTAAAATTCAGCCGTTCAAACCAATAGCGCAACTCGGTTGGATTAGTCGGCAACGCGCCGAGTTGGTCATAACGATGCGGCAGTTCCACATCGCATTTAATCGTCACCAAGCGGCGCGACAGCGGTAACCAGTCCAAGGCGGTGCGCAAATTCTCGCCCACTTTACCGCCAACATCTGCCGCGTGTTCAATCAAGTTGTCTAAATTATCGTATTGTGCCAACCACTTAGCAGCGGTTTTTGGTCCGACTTTATCCACGCCAGGGATGTTATCCACCGTGTCGCCCGTCAAGGTCAAAAAATCCACAATGCGCGCTGGCGGCACGCCAAACTTGGCAATCACACCCGCGATGTCTAGCGTTTCGTTGTTCATGGTGTTAATCAGCGTGGTGTTGGCATTCACCAATTGCGCCAAATCTTTGTCGCCCGTCGCCACCACACAATCCACGCCGTCCGCCGCCGCTTGTTGTGCCAACGTGCCAATCACATCGTCCGCTTCCACCCCCGTCAACGCCAACACATGCCACCCAGATGCGGCAATTAGTTGATTTAATGGCTCAATTTGCAATGCCAAATCTTCTGGCATGGACGGGCGATGGGCTTTGTAGTTTGGATACCAATCATCGCGGAAGGTTTTGCCTTTGGCATCAAATACGCACAGGCTATAATCCGCGGGGTAATCCTGACGCAAGCGGCGCAACATATTCATCACGCCATACACCGCCCCCGTAGGTTCGCCCTGCGAATTGCGCATATCGGGCATGGCGTGAAATGCACGGTACAAAAAAGACGATCCATCAACTAATAATAATTTTTTCATTTTGACTTAATAAGGTAGTTGCCTAACTGAAGCTTCAGCTTGGGAGACGCTGATTTGTTCGATTTGGTAGTGCTTTCGGGTGAGTACTTGTCCACACTAAAAATCACCAAAATTCACCCACAATGCCAAACAGGACATGTGCATAGAGTATACTATCCACGCTAAACTTGTTCACTCACAACTAATCTAGAGACAAAGATGAAAAAAATAATTTTGCTGGCAGGACTACTGGCATCCACAGGTACGTGGGCTGCGGAGAATGATTTTTATGTATTGGGACAACTGGGACAAACCCGATTGACTTATCCTCAAGTAAGCACGGATGCGCGCTTGCAACAATCGTTGCCCGCTCCTACCAGCGTGCAATCGGTGGTCAACAAAAACCCCGCCGCATATAAATTACAACTCGGTTATCAAATAGATGCGCGCTGGGCAATTGAAGGGGGTTATGCTGATTTAGGGCAAGTATCCTACCATGCGACAGGTACATCAGCAGGTCTCCCCTTTACCGCCTCTGAAATTGCGAGAATCAAGGCATGGAATATCAATGCAATCGGTAAAATTCCCGTCAACGAACAATTTAGTATATTGGGCAAAGTCGGTTTTAGCCGCGTCGATGTCACCAATAACGCCACCTTCCCTGCGGTAGGGGTGGCCAGTTGGGTCAACGCCAATACGATCAAAACAGGCTTCACCTACGGTGTAGCGATGCAAATAGACATCAACAAACAGATCTCCGCTCGAGCCGATATGGACAGCTATGACACAGGCGTGGCGACAGGACGCATCAACGTGTGGACATTAGGTTTAGGTTATAAATTCTAATGTATGGGAACCTATTTACGATCTATCCGAGAGGTCGTAAATAGGTTCTCAGTGGCGGTACATTTAAAATATCCAACGTGCGCCGAAGCTGGTGAACCCGTACAAACGTCCAAACTTACTCGCCGTACTGCTGTTATATGTAAACGGCATTTCACCCACGAATTGGTTACTCATCACCTGTCCACGCGCAAAGAGTGCGAGGTGCTTGTCCATTTTACGTTCAATTTCAGCCACAACAATGTGATTGGTTTTGTACGCAATTCCGCCGCGCTGCACAATCGCCGCATCAACTTGATCACGGTTTAGATACTGGAATTGATAACCTGTATTGACTTGCCAATTTTCCTTACGCCACTGAAACTGCCCCCCCAACTGATAATACTGGCTGGTGTAGCTTAGCCATTGGGCGAGGGTTGAAGGGGAGGAATAACTTGCAGACGTGAGATTATTGCAAGGGGCATTCAAACTGGCATAAGTCCCCTGTGCGTTGGACACAATATTGTAATCGCAGCCGTTGACTTTACCTGTTAATGTCCCCACGGCAATACGACTCACGCCCGCACCGATAAAAGCCGATAATTGGCTTTGCATGCCCATCGCCCAAGTACCAATAAGATCAGCTTGCACTTGAAAATCTTGTGGTTTACTCACGGAAACGCTTTGTAAATTGATATTAGGAATGCTGGTGGCAGAGTTCTTGGTCACAATAGGCGCAACATTCCCCCACATCCCCAAACGTACGGCATATTGCCCTGCTTGAGAACCTTGGTCAGTGAGACGATATTGTGTTGCGAGTTGCCAACTCGTGATATTTTCTTGCTCATTGCGGTATGCGATGTTACGTTGCCATACGCCGCCATCGACCCATAATTTTTCGGTGATGGCATAGCCGCCACGCAAGTGGAATCCATTGTAATCTCCCACATTCGTGCCACCATAAACAGGATCTTTAGCGCGAACGCCGAATACATCCAAAGTATTATTGATGACATCATAGCCCAGCTCCAATTTGGCTGCGCCTGCCTTGTCGTTGGGAACGGCGGTCAGCAATGCGTCTAAGGGTGCAGCTAACGTTGATTGTGTCCAACATCCTGCTAGCAATAACACGGTCAGCGTGGTGTTTTTCATAGTGATTTTCCAAAAAATTAGGGAATGAGCGAACCCATTCCCTATGCTACTTAAATTAAAGCCTGTGATTAGAACCTGTTTACGATCTTACTGCGAGGCCGTGATCGGGGTTCATGCGCTGCTCGAAATCCTCATTTACACCCGTAAACTGCGGTTTCTGCGCGGCTCTTCGCCCCGCTGACGACCTCTCGCTACAGATCGTAACTGGTTCTTAGTTCAATGTAACGATGACGCTCTTACCTTGCCCCAATACTTGTGCGAGTGAGCCAGTGACGGCAACAATGTTATTAGACAGGTATTGCGTTCCCGTATTTTGGAAACCCGCTAAGTTGCTAACAGCCAAAGGAACGACAGGATAAGTAGGGTTGGTCGCATCCAGAAGCGAAACCGCCATACTGACGTTAAAGGAACCCTTGATGCCAGTCAAGTTCGCAAAACCCGTGTTACCACCCACCCCTGCTAATGTGGAAAACAAAGCAGCAATATCAAGTGTCACATCCGTACTATTTGGCAATCCCGTTGCGTTATTCAGTGCAGTGGTCAACAACGTGGCAGGCAAATTTTGCATTGTCACATTAAAACTGGCATTTCTTGAATTATTGCCAAAAGCCGACAAAGTTGCACCTGCCAAACTGGTGATATGCATCCCAGTTGCATCCACGGTCACGGGGATATTGTGAATGACAGCTTGAATACGACGACCATCCGCTATATTCGTTGAATTAACACTAACCCCAATGCTCGCAAGATATTGCAGTGGATTAACGGAGTTTTGCATCAGGGTAATCATGCCACTATTTGGAATGAGTGTCATCACCGCACTTTGCAACCCAACAGGCGCGCCTACCGCCCCCGCAGGAATGTTGTACGAACCACCCAACACTGAAGTCACCGCACCAACACCTGAAGCCGCAACAGGCGCAGAGCCATTACCTGCCACGGATAAACCATTAAAGACCCAAGTACTTGGGAAAGTCGCGGCAGGTGCAACCACCAACGTGATATTGGTAATACCCACAGTAGTCAATTGATTCACGACATTGTTGATATTGGTAATATTATTGGCGGTGTAGCCTCCTTGGTAGATGACGTTGTAAACCCTGTTAATTTGAGTGACCTGATTATTGTTATAAACAGGTGCATTGAAGTTATTGATGGTTTGTCTGACTACATTCAAGGTTTGATTGATGGCAACGATGTTTTGAACTGAGTTGCTCGCAGAGGCTTGAATCCCAATCGCCGTTGTTTGAGTCAAAGTAGGTGCGACGCTGCTCGCAACGCCTGTTTCAGCAATATTGACCACGTTAACCACATTATTGGCGGACAAAGTCGTGGCACCAACGGGTGGCAGCACACTGACAGCAGCCGTTAGTACAGAATTGACAATCGTTCCCACACCTGTCGTCGCAAAGTTCATCACCGCGCCGCCTGTAGCAGAGATGTTAGTCGCTAAGGTGTTCATCGCGGCATTATAAGAGGCGGTCAACAAGGTCGTCGAGGTTCCCATCGCGTTGGCTGCCGTCGCAACAGACTCTTCAACCAAAGACTGAACCGCCGTTTCCGCAGCCAATACAGGTTCATTACCTGGTGCGAGAGAATCAGTTCTGTCCAATCTCGTCCCTGTGGTTAAACGGAACGAACTCACCACCCGTGAGTTAGCTTGGACAAATGAAGCAGAACTCACCACTGTTCCCGCAGGCAGACCCGACATAGCTTGCAACATCGCCAAGGTTGTCAACGGTGAAATTTGAATTCCGCCCGCTGGGGAAAATAGCGGCGCATTCATGGTGAGCCCCGTATAGGAATCAACCCCACCCACGCTAATCAGCATATGCGTATTAGTGGCTTCTGTCAGTCCGTTTGGATAGTAGCAAATATATGTGCCATCAGCCGCAGTCGTACCACATTGAATATCTGCATTGCTATGACGATGGTCATCGTCGATATCCAGATAAATACGGCTACCGCCCACATGCCCCGCAGAAACACGGCTGGGCGAACCTGGACTGGTCATCGGCGTTACCCCATTGATCACACCGCCTCCACCGCCACAAGCGGTCAAGGTAGCCGCGAGTGCAGCAGTCAACATGACACCCTTCAATTGATTTTTTAGTTCCAAAACGAAATCCTTTGCTTAAATTAAAAATAAGTCGTACGTAATACACCCTCAGGCGAATTTGAGCCTTACGGAAAATACAGGGAGAGCTAGTTATGATTATGTAGATAATAAAATTGACGTTTAAAACCCCTTGCAAACCACAGCAGGCATGGTACGCAAGGGGTTAAAATAATGCAATGTGATTGGTAGGGAAAAGGCGAATATAGTCACGCCCCCTTCACGCAAAGTGAGGTGGGGTCACGCATCCTCGGAAGGCTTGTATCAGCGCATCAAGGATAATTTTGTCTTGTTTGTGCAGGGTGATTTGACTAGTTACTTATAAATACTAATACTATCGCGCAAACGATCCACCACTTTGCTGATATCTGCTGACGATTCTTTGCTTTGTTGGGTGCTGGCCACAAATTGCGTGGTCACTTTGTTGATGTCTTTCATGGCGTTAGTGACTTGTTCCAGCCCTAGAAATTGCTGTTTTACCACCGCCGTGATTTGATGGCTGGCAATCGTGGTTTCTCGCACCACGTCATTTAATTGTCTCATCACATCACCGCTGCGTTGCACCGACAACATACCCGCATCTACACCTTTGCTGCCTTCTTCAGTCGCCATGACTGCACGATCAGTGGCGTGGCGGATGTCTTGCAGGATCTTTTGCACTTGCGCGGTGGATTGTTGCGATTGTTCTGCCAACTCGCGCACTTCCGCTGCTACCACCGCAAAACCTTTACCTGCTTCGCCTGCTTTGGCGGCTTCAATCGAAGCATTCAGTGCCAACATCTTGGATTGTTGCGCCAAATTGGTCACCACGCCTGTGATTTCGCCAATTTGCTGAATTTGTTCGCTCAATGCCAAAATCGTCTGCGCGATGCCTTCCATGCGATGCAATATCCCCGCCATCCCTGCAATAGCTTGTTCTACCGCCACCCCACCCAGCTCGCTTTCGCGACGACTACGCTCAGCCGTTTCGCCTAGCATCTGCACCCGCTCCATCGCTTGTGCTGCCATGCCTTTGATTTGATCCAACGCTGCCGTGGTTTCGTTCACCGCAGCGGCTTGCTCCGACGCGCCTGACGACTGATTGTTGATCGCACCTTGCAATTCATTCAAAGTACTTTGAATCACATTCACCGCATCAGTGGTACCTGATGCGATGGAGGCAAGATTCTCGGTCATCATGTTGAGGTTGTGACCTAATTGTGATAAATCATCATTGCCTGTCACCAGCATACGGCGGGTCAAATCCCCTGAAGCAACCCGCACAATATGCTCACGCAGTGCCATCACACGATCTTGGATGTCCGCCGCTTTGCGCAGCTCCTCCAGTTGGTCATGTTCACGCTGCTGACTTTCCGCTTGCTGCTGTGCCATGTGATTAAAGGCCGCCGCTACTTTGCCTATCTCATCTCGATTGAGATTACTCAGGCGAACCGAAGTATCTCCCTGAGCAAAGCTGTTCAGTCCCAATAGAATTCGGGTGAGCGGGTGCACAAACCAAGTGCGAGAGAGCCATAAGCCGATGGTTAAGGCAGCGATCAATGCAACCGCCGCTAGCAAATAGAATATTCGCTGAAATCTTGCCACAGAACTCAACACAGTCGCACGCTGCGCAACATTGACCACGACCCAACGATCTGATTTATTGTTTGCATTGGGATATATCAGGGAATACGCCATGAGTTGACCGTCTAAGTCTTTCATGGTGCCGTGTTGTTGATCGGTGGTTGCCAAATTGGCGAGGCTCATGTCCTTGAACAGGTTATTGGGTGTATTCAGATCCATACCCCAAGTCTTAGTCTTATCCTCGTTAAATAAATAATAACCCTCCTTGTTCACCATCATAAATTGCCCCAACGTGGTCGAAGTCCCTTTTGGAATAAAGTCCAAAAGGTATTGTCCCAGTACATTGAGTACTAAGATCCCACGACGTTGCCCCGCACTGTTAAATACGGGAATACCAAATCGCACCACGGGGATATGAGGTTCTGTAACGCGCCCTCCCTCACGATCAAGATTGAAGGATGAAACATATACTTGTCCCGCTGCCAATTTCATGGTTTCAATAAAATAGGGGGATTTAGCTTGATTTTGTAACTCGGTAGAGGGGGCGATTCGCGCTTTTCCTTCTTTGAAATCGACGCGTATCATTTCATTACCCTGCTCATCAAGGTAGCGCAACTTGTAATAATGGGGCTTTGCCATAGCAAAATTTGCAAAAATCATGCTCAGTCGCCCGCGCCATTCCTCATAACTGGACTTGTCTTGCTCATCATAGCCATTGTTTTCACGGGCGCGAGCAATGCCCCGTACGGACGGCACTCCAATAATAAAATCCGCATCCCATTTGACCATATCGACAAAGGTTTGGATATGAGAGGCAACGTCCTGTACTGTAGAATCCATCGAAGCTAAGGCATTCGTTTCCAGTGCCTCTTTGCTACTGGAGACGGCGTGGTAGGCAATGACTATCAACGGCAGTAACGCCGCCAAGACAAGCACAATGATAATTTTGTGTCCGATTGTAATGTCTTTGATTGTCACTTACGAATACCTCAACTGAATTTATTTATGTTTTGTAGGTGACAAATAATATCGCAAAACGATGGGCTTGTTTAAGAACAATGTTAGTCGTTAGCTATTAGTCGCTAGCTTTTAGTTAGCGAGGTGAAAATATAAGCATATCTTATTGAATATATTGCTGAAATATTTTGCGCACTGCGCTTACCCACCCTACCAACTACCAACTACCAACTACCAACTACCAACTACCAACTACCAACTACCAACTAACGACTAACAGCTATAACTGGTAAATACTCACGCTTTCATGTAGTTGCTCAACCACTTTGGAGATTTCTTCGGACGCAGCCTTGCTTTGGTGAGTGTTGATGACGAACTGGGAGGTTACCTTGTTAATATCCTTCATTGCAGAAGTAACTTGTTCTAGGCCGATGAACTGCTGTTTCACGACAGCCGCAATTTGATGGCTGGCTACGGCGGTTTCACGCACCACTTCTCCTAATTGACGCATGACTTCGCCGCTCCGCTGCACCGACAACATCCCTGCATCTACACCTTTACTACCTTCTTCCGTTGCCATGACCGCACGGTCGGTAGCGTGACGAATGTCTAGCAGAATCTTTTGCACTTGCGCGGTGGATTGTTGCGATTGCTCAGCCAGTTCGCGCACTTCCGCTGCCACCACCGCAAAGCCTTTGCCCGCTTCACCCGCTTTGGCGGCTTCAATTGAAGCATTCAGTGCCAACATTTTGGATTGTTGCGCCAGATTCGTCACCACGCCTGTGATTTCACCGATTTGCTGGATTTGCTCGCTCAATGCCAAAATTGTTTGGGCAATGCCTTCCATACGATGCAAGATACTTTCCATGCCCGCAATCGTTTCATCCACTGCCGCACTGCCCTGTTCGCTTTCTCGACGACTACGATCAGCCGTTGCACCCAAAAGATGCACGCGCTCCATCGCTTGCGCCCCCATGCCTTTAATTTGTTCCAACGCAGCAGTGGTCTCATTGACCGCAACGGCTTGTTCTGATGCACCAGAGGACTGGTGATTGATTGCACTTTGCATCTCTTGCAGCGTGCTTTGGATAGCACTCACCACCTCGGTGGTACCCAATGCGATGGAGGCGATATTTTCGGTCATCATGTTGATGTTATGACCCAATTGCGACAGATCATCGTTGCCCGTCACCACCAACCGCTGCGTCAAATCCCCTGATGCAACCCGCACGATATGTTCACGCAACGTTGTCACGCGGCCTCGAATATCAGCAGCTTCCCGCAACTCTTCCAGTTGCTCACGTTCACGCAGCTGACTTTCTGCTTGCAGTTGCGCCATGTGATTAAAGGCTGCGCCTACTCTACCTATCTCATCCTCACTAGGATTGCGAAACCGAACTGCGGTATCGCCATGTGTAAATCGATTCAACACCAACAATATTCGAGTCAATGGATTAACAAACCATGTTCGAGATAGCCAGACGCCTATCATCATCGTGATAAGCAATGAAAGCGCAACCAGCAAATAAAGCGTGCGCTGAAAGCTCTTCACGGAGCTCAGTATATTCACTCGCTGCTCAACGTTGAGTACGATCCAGCGGTCAGTCAGATCTTTAGCATTGGGATAGATAAGCGCGTATGCCATCAACTGGTCATCAAACTCGTTCAATGTACCGTGTTGCTTCGGGGTGGTTGCCAGATTTGCCAAGCCCGCATCCTTAAACAGATTGTCAGGTCGATTGAGATCGCCCCCGAATACCTTGGTTTTATCTTGGTGTGATAAATAATAACCGTTTCTATCCACCATAATAAATTGACCTCGCATCACCCCATCTTCTTTCGGAATTAAATCCAGAAAGAATTGACCCAGCATACTGATAACCACGATGCCTTGACGCTCGCCTGCCTTGCTAAAAACAGGAACAGAAAAACGCACCACAGGGATATAGGGTTCTGAAACGCGGTCTTCTTCACGATTAAGATTAAGGGGGGACACATACACTTGTCCCTGAGATAACTTCATGGTCTCAACAAAGTAGGGGCGATCATTTTTATTTTGTAAAGCGGCAGACGGGGCTAGACTAGCCTTCCCGTCTTTGAAATTGATGCGTACAATCTCATTACCCTGCTCATCGATGTAGCGTACTTTGAGGAAATTCGCGTTGGTTTTGCCGAACGCAGTGTAGATGGTATTTAAACGATCCATCCACGCTTGCTCGGTCAGCCCCGCTTCTGCATCGAACCCATTATTCTGGCGCGCGCGAACTAGGCCATGTAGCGCAGGCACATCGGCCAAAAACAATGCATTTGACTCACCGACTTCGAGGAATGTTTGGATATGAGTGGCAATTCCTTGCACTTTAAAATCCATGGAATCCAGGGCTTGTGCCTTCAACGCCTGAGTGCTTTTTAAATTAGCGTAGTAGGCTACAACCAACATCGGCAACAAGGCAGCCAAGGTTATCAGTAGGACAATTTTGTGCCTAATTGCAAGATCTTTTATTGCCATTTTCACGAATACCCTACTTAAAATTGATTAGCCTCTGCGTTTGATTATATATCAATTTAGTTGAGTGTATTGACCGCTATATATGGGCTACAGCAATTCCCACTTCGTGCAAATAGTGGGGGTTGCGGGCTATCCGCCGATATAGGACATTTCAATTTTTTGCCTAGGTAGTTGGATGACAGCTTGGCGTAGCGCGGAATAGCGGTCGGCACGGGGTTGCCAGCATTGAACAATGGCTTGCTGTATCTCAGCATCTTGCTTGCCTAAGCGCAATAGATTTCGGAGGTCAGCACGCGCTTGATCGGCAAATAAACAGGTATAAAGTTTGCCATCCGTCGATAAGCGAATACGGGTACATTCATGGCAAAAGACTTGGGTAACGGAAGCGATTTGACCGATTTCCCCCGCGCCATCTTGATATACCCAACGATGCGCCACTTCCCCTATGCAAGTGGGAGCAATGGGGGACAGGGGATATTGCGCAGAAATGAGGTCGATAATGGCTTGCGCAGGCATGACCTCATCCATCACCCACCCATTGCTACTGCCCACATCCATGTATTCAATAAAACGAAGAACAATGCCCGTATGGCGGAAATATGCTGCCATCGGTAAAATTTCTTGGTCATTCACGCCGCGCTGCACCACCATATTGACTTTGATCTGGGTAAATCCCACGCGTTGTGCCGCCGCTATCCCCGCTAACACGGTCGAGATTTGAACGTTTGTACCTGTCATGCGTTGGAAAATGTCTTGATGGAGTCCGTCTAAGCTGACCGTAATACGGGACAAACCAGCCTCTTTGAGGGCTTGTGCTTTAGTAGCGAGCAACGCCCCATTGGTGGTCATGGTCACTTCAACCAGCTCACCTTGCGGTGTACGGAGTGCCGCCAATTGCGCGACTAATCGCTCAATGCCGCGTCTTAGCAAGGGCTCACCCCCTGTCAGCCGAATCTTACGCACTCCCAAACGGACAAAAACTTGAGCAACCCGCACAATTTCTTCAAAACTCAGCAATTCTGCACGCGGCAGAAAAGTGTGATGCTGATCGAAAATTTCGCTCGGCATACAATAGGCACAACGAAAGTTGCACCTGTCCGTCACCGAAATACGCAAATCCAGCATGGGACGCTGCAAACTATCCAGCAGCACGGGTGGGTTCATGTATTTAATCGTCACCTAACTGCGGTGCAGCAGCACGAATCTCATTAAGCAAATCCTCTGCTTGGAATTCCGAATCTGCATAGATCATCTTAATAGTTGCAGGTGAATTCTGGTCAAGTTCGGCGCGTAGCTGCTTCACGCGAGCAGACGAGTCTCGATAGCTATCATGTTGCTCCAGCTTTTTCAACATCTTGATCGGCTGGGCGGTGATTTGATAAATATAGTAGGGCATCGTTTACTCGTTGGTTGATAGCCCAAATGGGCAACATCTTACGCACTGGGTTGTTTCAGGAAAGTAACAACATGGGTGTCGGGTGCATTTTTAGTGGCACAACTCCCCTCCCCCACACCTGCCAGCTGCTCGGCTTCATGCAGCAAGTTAATCACATCGACATAGTGCTTCTGTTTTACCATCATCAGCGCGGTGTAGCCACCTTCGTTGCGCGCCAATACATCCGCACCCGCTTGCAACAGCATATCCACAATTTCAGTTTCGCCATAACCTGCCGCCAGCATCAAGGGACGCACGCCATAACCAATTGCCGCCTCCAGATTTGCCCCCACTGCAATCAACACCTGTACCACGTCGGGGAAACCACATTTGGCTTCGGCATTAAAAACAGCCTTCGCCAACGGCGTCCAACCAGCCGCATCATGGGCATTGACTTCCGCCCCTGCTGCCAGCAATACCAAAACCATCTCGACATTGCCAGCATGCGCCGCCAACATCAGCAAGGTCGCACCTGCTTCGTCACGCCCATTGGCATCTGCGCCCGCTTTTAAGAACTGCATGGCACTAGCTACATTACCAGCTTGAACGGCTTCGAGTAAATTGATCATCTTTATTTCTCAAGAAAAATTATTTTTGCACGGTCTTTTGTAAGGCGATACGGATGGCTTCTGGCGTTTTCATAATATTCATAAAACTATTGGAACCCATCATGCTTAAGTCGGGGAAATTGATGGCAATACGAAAACGCGCATACAAGGCATACACTTTATTTCCCGACACCAGCACTTCGTAAGGTAGATGCGCGGTGGATTTTACATCGTGAAAATCAATCTCACTCATAATGAACTTGTCGTCCATATATTTTTTGTCTCCACTGCCCTTCAACGCCACGCCAAATACGCTTTCAGGTTTTCCTGGTATATCAATACGATAAACCTTAGAAACGCCATTAGCATTGCTTGCCAATTTGCTATCAACCGCTTGAATCGCGGCTTCATGGCTATCATATTCTGCCAATACACTGGGTTCATCAAAGTATTCCATACCTATGGTGTAATGGTATTTACGCACCTGTTTAGCGGTCATGCCTTGCGCGCCAAACTCTTCCACCTTACCCAATGCGCCTGCCAGAGCTGTTGCAACCCCACTCAGTTCACCTTTCATACGATACGCATTCGCCATATAGACGGGATTCGTGTAGCTCACCTGTACCATACCGCCCACGTCGGTCAGTGAAACGCGCTGGGCTGCGCCGTAGCCACCGAACTCTGAGGCAGCCGCATTCTTCTTGAGCTCATCGTTGGTAATAATCAGCAAATTCGCGCCCGAAAAAGGCGCATATTCACCCACCACTGAAAAACCAGCAGCGGTCAGAGCGGCTTTTACCTGTACTGATTTTTCAGCTAACTTTCCAGCATCTTTGGAAGCCAGCACGAATGGTTTGAGTATCACGTCAGCGGCATAGGTGTGGCTCGCACTCACCAATAACAATGCGGACAGCAACATACTCTTGAATTTCATTCCTACCATCATGCTTCTCCTAAGGGTTGATTGAACTGCGGATAATTACTAAGGAAACGCTGATTAAATCTTCCGTTCGTGGTGAGCTTGTCGAACCATGAATGGAAGATTTAATAAAATAAATAGATTAAATCCATTCACCCTTCGACAAGCTCAGGGTGAACGGATTTAATCAGTACCTCCCTAAGTTTGCTGAGGGTGAAACCACGCCAGTTTTTCACGTAGTTCTACCACGCCACCCACGATAATCAGGGTCGGGGCTTGCGGTTGTTCACGTTCGGCAATCGCTGGCAAGGTTGCCAACGTGCCTGTGATCACACGCTGATTTTGGGTTGTCCCTTGTTGCACAATCGCAATCGGCGTAGTGTCGGGCATCCCATGTTTAACAAGCTCAACACACAGCGTTTCCAATCCGTGCAGCCCCATATACACCACCACGGTTTGTTTAGGACGCGCCAGTGCATCCCAATCCAGATTCATCGTGCCATCTTTGAGGTGACCTGTGACGAACATACAAGATTGGGCATAATCACGATGCGTGAGCGGAATACCTGCATAGGAAGCCACGCCCGATGCGGCAGTAATCCCAGGCACAACTTGGAAAGGGATATTTTCCGCCGCCAGCGTTTCGATTTCCTCGCCACCCCGTCCGAAAATAAACGGATCCCCGCCTTTAAGACGCAACACGCGTTTACCGTCCTTCGCCAAGCGCACCAGCAACTCGTTGATTTCTTCTTGACGCAAGGTGTGATCGGCACGCTTTTTGCCGACGAAAATCCGTTCCGCATCGCGCCGCGTCATGTCCACAATCGCTTTCGCCACCAGATTGTCATACACCACGACATCGGCTTTTTGCATCAATCTCAGGGCACGGAAAGTCAATAAATCAGGATCGCCAGGACCTGCGCCGACCAAATAAACTTCACCGCGCTGAATGTTGTCCTCATTTTCCAGCATCTTTTGCAACATCGCTTCCGCGCTTTGCTCATCGCCCGTCAGCACTTTTTCGGCAACCACGCCTTCTAGTGCGTTTTCCCAGAAAATGCGGCGTTTGGCAGGATTCGATACCTTGGTTTTAACCTCTTCACGGAAACGCTCCGCGAAAGCCGCCAAACGACTATAGTTTTGCGGAATCACGGTTTCCAATTTTCCCCGCATCATGCGCGTTAACACAGGCGATGCGCCGCCGCTGGAAAATGCCACCATCAGCGGTGAGCGATCCAAAATAGCGGGCATAATAAAAGAACATAGCTCAGGATCATCCACCACATTGACAGGAATGTTGCGCGCCTGAGCCAACTCAGAAACTTGCTGATTGACCTTGCGATCATTGGTGGCGGCAATCACCAACATCACGTCATCCAAATGCGAAGGCTCGAAACACGCCACAATCGGCATCACCTTGTCATCGTTGCGCAACTCGTCCGCAATCTCAGGGGCAACGACGCGCACTTTCGCGCCTGCTTCTAGCAGTACGCCCGCTTTACGCTTCGCGACTTCCCCTCCACCCACCACCAGACAGAGTTTATTTCTGACATTTGCGAAAATTGGCAGGAAATCCATTATTGAACCGCCTTTAAAATTAAGGGCACTAGTGCTTCTGGCAATTTGATTTTGCCTGCCAGTGCAAATTCATGGGCACGAGCAGACATTTTGTTCCATGTTTTCTTGATAATCAGTATCCACTTCGCTTCGTCATATTCAGGATGACCAGAGGCAAAAGCCACCATGTAATGTTCGATAAACACCAAATCGACAATATCTTCCATCATCTGCGTTTCTGGATTGGTCTTGAGTTCCTTTTTGCTCACAATGGTTTTGACGCGATCTATCATGTCGTCGTCATATCCCACGCTGCGCATCAAATTTCCCGCTGTTTCCGCATGGAATTTATACAAGGTGGTGCGCCATAACATATAGCCAGGTTTGTCCATGGCGTAGTCACTACGAGGAATTTTCCAGCGTTGGATATGCTGAGCCCGAACGGCAAGCTTGACGGCTTCGGGTGCTTCAGGCGCAAAACGTTCCTGCATTTCAGTCATGCGTTGCGCGTAGAGCAGTTCTTTAGGATATGACTGACCGTCGGCCAATTCTTTGTTTGGATCTTCGGCGTTTGCTAAATCAAATGCTGCAATAGCTGCTTGGTAATGTGGTTGTGTCATTTTTGTATTCTCAATAGGTTGAATTTGATCGCGTGTTTTATGTTGCCGAATAAAGGCAACGAATCGGGTTGCCCAATAACAGCGACCGATGGTGCGCAAATGCGTATAGGAAGCGAGCAAATTATGAACGATCAGTCCATCCCTATCGCCGTCTATGCCATATCCGCGTTCAACATGGTAAGCGAAGCACGAGTCAGAAGGAAGATTTTCAAGGCTGGAATAATGAAATTCATGGGCACGAATTTGCTGGGCGGGCAGTTCAGGACGTGGCCAAGGATGGGTCAGCTCTTCGCGCAAATGCACATAACCCCGACCAATCGGCTTATCGTGCATTTTCACATCACCAGGAATTGCTCCCACCATGTCATAAACACGCCCCTGATAATCTATGCTGCGTGACAAATACATCAGCCCACCACATTCTGCATAGGCGGGCATGCCATTTTCAATCGCCTGCCGAATTTCCTGACGTAATGTCACATTGGCTTCCAAGGCCTCAGCACACGTTTCAGGAAATCCCCCTCCGATATACAAGCCATCGACTTCAGGCAAATGCTCATCCCGCAAGGCATCAAATGGCACTAATTCTGCCCCTGCTTCTTCGAGCGCATCCAGATCATCTGCGTAATAAAAACCAAAAGCCCGATCACGGGCAATGGCGATGCGCACTTTTGTGTTCCTTCCCCCTTGCAGGGGGAAGGCTAGGAAGGGGGTTGAACTGATAGGGCTGCTAGAAATTGACGTTTCAACCCCCTCCCCAACCCTCCCCGTGTAAGAGGGAGGGAGTTGTTCACTATCGCCTAACGACACTTGCGAGTAGGCAAGTACTTTGTCCAAATCAACTTGTTCAGCAATCGCTTCGCCTATCTGTTTGATTTTGGCAGTCGCGACGTGGGATTCATTACTGGGCATTAAACCCAGATGTCGTTCGACAATACTCAAGCGCGCATCGTGATGAATCGCGCCTATTACAGGCACATCGGTGTAATGTTCAATAACTGCACGTAATTTGGACTCGTGACGTGATCCACCAAGATTATTGAGGATGACGCCAGCAATCTGAATATCACGATCAAACGCTTGATAGCCTAAGATTAACGGCGCAATACCACGGGTCATACCGCGTGCGTCGATCACCAAAAAAACGGGCAAATCCAGCATCTTAGCCAATGCCGCATTGCTGTTACTCCCGTCCAGTGCCAGACCGTCGTACAAGCCCTTGTTGCCTTCTACTAGATTGACAGCTTTGCGATGTTGCTCAAAGGTAGCAACCACCTCACCTTGCGCCATTAGGTAGAGATCAAGATTGCGACAAGGATGACCTGCTGCCTGACCCAGCCACATTGGGTCAATGTAATCTGGCCCCTTTTTGAACGGCTGAACCACGTGACCACGTGCGGTCAGCGCGGCACATAAGCCGATGCTGACCATGGTTTTTCCTGAAGATTTGTGTGCTGCCGAAATAAGCATTTGGTTCATGGCAGCCTTTAGAACAGTTTAGGGGGTTCTAGAAATTCAAGGTTCTAAACAAGACAAGGCGAGAACAAAAAATTTTGACGCAGCATATATGTGATATGTAAGGATAAATTTTTTGTGAGCAACGCAGTATTGTAACGAAGTTTGGATTTATAGGATCCCCTTTAGTCAGCGATATAGTGTTTATCTTGTGGCATGAAATTCAGAACGCGCACACTCACGGTGGTGATCATAAAAGCGATAGCCAAACCCATTATCCCTACCAAGAATTCATACACGGAGGGATGATATTCGTTAATTTGACCGTCGGCAAAGGTGCTGCCGACCTCAAACCCAGGGAAAATGCTCAAGGGAAACGCTTGTCCGCCGATGATAAACACATATAAAAAGATAAATGCCCCCAACACGACCGCCATCGAAGCCGCCATCACACAACGTGTTTGACCTAATCCAGGCAGGTAAATCAATGCCAATGGCACGATATTACCCAGAAACAAATAACCCCACCAAAACAAATTGGGAAATAGGCCGCCGTCAAACAAGATAAAGTGTTCAAACTCGACACGATTCGCAAAGTACAAGTTTGTGAAATGATACGTCGCGACCATATACAACGAACCTAAAACAAAGATGCCCAGCAAATTTTTCTTGCGTTGTAGGATAGTAGGATCCAGCACCTTCTCATTCCAGGCATAAATGACCGTTTGCACCACATGGAACACTGCCAGTCCCCATGCGAACGACAACACGATAAACATCGGGGGTAGTAAAGCTGAACCGTAAGCCTGACGTGCCAACAAGAATGCGAAAATCAGCCCTGTGCCAGTAGTCAGTACAAAACGCCACGCAAACACGGCGAATCCAGCGGGTTTCGTCCAGCAATTCATACGCTGTTCCATCATGGTCCACAGATACACTGCCACCAGTGAAAACATGCCAGAATACAACACGATATTCCATGCAAAAACAGAGGTGATATTGAAATTCGTCGCGGCAACAATAATGCGATCAGGTCTGCCCAAATCCAACATCAACACCGTCAGCCCACCTGCCAACATGGCGATAGACAACAAGCTGGCTAATGGTGCGCGTGCTTTGTAGATGGTTTTGCCAAACACTGAACCGATAGAGGCAACATTCAACACACCCGATGCGGCTACGATCAGGAAAATCGCGAACACATGCGGCAAGCCCCACACGATTTGGTTATTCATACCACTGATGATATGACCATGTTCTTCCATCATATGCACGGCATATAACCCCGCCAATACCACCAAGCCACCGAGGGCGAGCAGCAGGTAATAGAGTTTGTTTTTGGTATGTAAAGCTGAGAGTGTCGCCATGATTACAGTCCTTGATAGCGTATGCCAGTATTAAGCTTCAAATCCGCACGCACCTGCGTCGAGGCGACAACACGTAGTTTTTGCGCAATCGGGCTAGTGGGATCATTTAGGTCACCAAACAAAATCGCCTTGTTGGGGCATGAAGTCGCACAAGCAGGTTGCAGACCTTCATCAATACGATGCACACACATAGAACACCCTTCGACAGTGCCTTTACCACGTGGCACATCGGGATTCTGATCGTGTATTGGTTCATGCACGAAGGAGCGCGCTTTATAAGGACACGCCATCATGCAATAGCGACAGCCAATGCAACGATGTCTATCTACCAGCACTATCCCATCCGCACGTTTGAAAGAAGCTGCCGTGGGGCAAACATCCACGCAAGGCGGATGTTCGCAGTGCTGACACATCATCGGTAATGAGGTTTGACGACCAGTACTGATGTCCTTTATTTCGATCTTGCGTATCCACTGAGAATCAGTCGGTAATTTACCACCTGACAAACCATTTTCAGTATTACACGCTGTCACGCATTCATCGCATCCAGGTTTGCATTGATTCGTGTCAATCAACATCCCCCAGCGTACTTTGCCACTGACGGGTTCAGTGCTGCCGTGTGCCATATCAAACAACAACATACCTGGTGCAATCGCAACGGCAGCCGCACCAAGGGAAGTCTTTAGAAAGGCACGACGCTGGTTATTGACTTCACTCATTTCGCATTCCTCTTCAGCCAATAACTTTTACGAACACCTGAATGGCATTCAAAGCAATCCAGCTTAACGGCTTCGTAGCGATGACACGCCACACAGAAGCTGTCATCACGCGCAATCACGCTATTGTCTTTCAGGCTGGCATGACATTCGACACAGGTTTTAAGGCTAATTTTGTTATCTCTCGCACCTTTGCGCACCGCTTCATCGCGCTGATGCTTCAGCAGTTGCATGTGATTTTTGCGCATCCACTGCGGATCTTTCACGCACTGACCACCTCGACCAATATCCAATTTGTATGGGGTCGATTGAGTCGCCCAAACAGATGGGATGCACCAGAACAGCAGCAAAAGTGCGATCAGCCTCATTACTCGCCCAGCCCCATTTGGATGTAGCCTGTTGGACACACATCTGCGCAAATGTGACAGCCGATGCACTTGTTGTAATCCGTGGTCACATAGCGTCCCAAGGTTGCTTCGCTCTTCTTGACACGAGACACTGCCGTTTGCGGGCAGTACACCACGCAGTTATCGCACTCAAAACACATGCCACAACTCATACAACGCTTGGCTTCTGCAACGGCCTTTTCCTGCACCAATGCGACCAAACGCTCGTCGAAATTACCCAGCGCAGTTTCTTTGTCCAAGGTGACAATGTCGCGTTGATTACGTGGCACGTAAGAAAAGTGTCCTAAGAACAACTTGTCGTGCGGAATCACATAGCGATCAGAACGATTGTCAAAGTTATGAATCGCCACATTAGAACTATTCGTACCACGCAAAGGTTCATGAACTTGTTTGATTTCAATCCCTTTTTCGACCAGCTTGCGCATTAGGTCAAATTGATGCGCATCAATCTTGGGGCGTTTATCCAACTCCATGCCCAGCATGTAGCTGTGAATACCATCCGCAGCAATCGAGCCATGACCAATAGCTGTGGTCAGCAAATGCGGACGAATCACGTCACCGCCTGCAAATACGCCAGATTGACCTTTAACCACATAGTTGCGATCCGTTGTCACTGCGCCTTTGCCGTTGTTGAACTCTTCCAAGCCTGTGAAATCAACCGCTTGACCAATCGCGGATACGATCAGATCGGCTTCAATATCATGCTCGCTGCCTTCGATTTGTTTGATGTCTAACTTGCCACCCACCAATTTGGCTTCGCAGCGTGCCACACGTAATGCGGTAGCACGACCATCAGCACCACGGACAATGCCAATCGGCACCAAGCTACCCATGATATGAATACCTTCAGCCAACGCTTGTTCAATTTCGTGCTGATTCGCCTGCATCTTGTCGATATTAAAGATGGAGGTCAGTGTGACTTCTGCACCTTGCTTGGCAGAAATATCTGCCACGTCATGTGCCATGCGTCCTGCAATCGCGGATTCGGCATCAGTCGGTTTGGCATGTTCAATATGCCCCAAACGGCGCGCCACAGTCGCCACGTCAATCGAGGTATCACCACCGCCAACCACGACCACGCGTTTGCCCACATGTTGCAAACGACCATCGTTAAAGGCTTTTAAGAACGCCGTTGCGGTGACAACATTGGGAGCTTCCGAGTCAGGTGTGGGTAATGCACGACCTGCTTGTGCGCCCATACCCAAAAAGACAGCATCAAATTCTGCACGAATCTGATCTAGCGTAATGTCTTTACCGACATGGCAATTCAAGCGAGTCTTCACCCCTAAATCCAAAATGCGTTGGATTTCCGCATCCAATACATCACGAGGAGTACGGAAACCTGGAATCCCGTAGCGCATCATGCCGCCCAGATAGGCATGGTCATCGAAAATGGTGACTTCATGACCTTTCAGGGTGAGCTGATAGGCACATGACAAACCCGCTGGACCGCCGCCCAAAATCGCGACTTTTTTACCTGATGGCTCTACATTCGGCTTATTGAATGCCAACTTATTGGCAATCGCATATTCACCGAGGAAATGCTCAACCGAATTGATGCCGACATGATCTTCAACTTCATTACGATTACAACCCGATTCACAAGGCGCAGGACAAACACGCCCCATCACAGAAGGAAAAGGATTTGCTTCCGTCAAACGTCGCCAAGCATATTCCTGCCATGGCATCGTAGGCTTGCCGTCTTTGCCGACGGGTGGTTTTTCAGTGCCGCGTACAATGGCAAGGTAGCCACGAATATCTTCACCAGCTGGGCAGCCCCCTTGGCAAGGGGGCGTGGATTGAATATAGGTTGGACATTTATGCGTATGGCTCGCCTGAATAATGACGTCGCTGAAACGCTTAGGCTTGTTATCGCCGTCTTTATAGCGGCGGAAAGTAATCTTTTGGGTTGTTTCGCTCACTGCTGACATTTGCCTGTCTCCTAGTTATTCTTGCCCAGCACAATCGCATTGCTGACTAATTGATGTACACCACCGACCATCCGTCGATCAAACCCATAAATGGGCATTACCTTGGTAAATTGCGCCTTACAAATGGCGCAAATGGTCGCCATAAAATTCACCCCGTGCTCATCTACGACTTGTTGCAACACTTCCATACGCGGCAAAGCTCCCTTGACGCGTAACTCCATCAAATCGTCCGTTAACAGCCCACCACCGCCACCGCAACAGAAGGTCTGCTCACGCGTGGTTCTGGGATCCATTTCGACATAATGATTGGCGACTGCTTTGATGATGTTGCGCGGAATCTCGAACTGTCCGCCTGCAAAATCCCCCATGCGTGAACCGCGCGCCACATTGCAAGAATCATGGAAAGTAATAATATGCTTGTCGTTCAATGATTTATCAAACGTCAAACGTTCATCTTCTATCATGTCCCATGTAAATTCACAGATATGGGTCGGTTGTTTGTAACGATGATCGAGTTGTTTTTGCAACATTTGCGCGAAGCGATCCGTCGGATCAGAGCCATCGCCTACACCACTGAGGGTATTCCAGAAGCTGTAAGCCACACGCCAAGCATGACCGCATTCACCCACCACAATGCGCTTCACACCCAGTTCCAGCGCGGCTTCTCGAATACGCAACGCAATTTTGCGCAACTGGTCATAGTTGCCAATAAACATACCGAAATTGCCTGCTTCAGAAGACATGGAAGACAGCGTCCAGCTGGTTCCTGTGGCATGAAACACCTTGGCATAGCCTATCAAGCTATCAATATGCGGTTCAGCAAAGAAGTCTGCTGAAGGCGTAATGAGTAACACCTCAGCACCTTTGACATCAATGGGAAAACGCACATCAATGCCTGTTGCTTCTTTGACATCTTCTTCCAAGCCTTCCAAGGTATCGATCAATGCGGGACCTGGTAGTCCCAAATTGTTACCAATACGATGAACTTTGCCGATAATTTCAATGGCATATTTTTGTGAGTAACCAATCGAATCCAGTATTTCACGCGCCGCCATGGTGATTTCAGCGGTATCAATCCCATAAGGACAGAACACTGAACAACGACGGCACTCAGAACATTGGTGATAATAGTTATGCCATTCATCCAGCACTTCACGCGTCAAATCACGTGCGCCGACCAATTTAGGAAATAGTTTGCCTGGCAAGGTAAAGTAGCGGCGATACACGCTGCGCAACAAATCTTGACGCGCCACAGGCATATTTTTAGGATCTTGCGTGCCGATAAAATAGTGGCACTTATCGGAGCATGCGCCGCAATGCACACAAGCATCCAAGAAAACGCGAAGCGAACGATATTTGCCCAGTAGCTCACCCATCTTAGCAATGGCTTTGTCATGCCAGTCATCTACTAAATGACCTGGAAAGCCCAATGCTTCATTGATTTTATCACTGGATACAAAAGGCCCTTTTCCTTCCATTGCACCAGGTTTTAAAGCTGGAATGATGGGGATAACGCGATATGCGGGTGCGGTGTAATCTGCCATGCTAATTCTCCGATTCCATTTTGGCCGCCCATGCAGAGAGATGGCGTTTTTCTCTGGGGTTGTCGGTTTGATTGCGTGTTGGTGAGAAGAACACGCCAGGGGCATGTAAAAGCTTACTAAAAGGGAAAATCACCAGAAGCACCGCAACCGACAACAAATGCAGCGCGAGTATCGCGTCTGCTGGCAAAGGTTGAATACTGAACTGCATCAACCCTTGAAAAAATCCTTTCACTGCGATCACATCAGTGTGCGAAACGAATTGCATCAACAGCCCAGAAGCAGCGATGACGATTAGCAGTAATAACATCAGATGATCGGAAGGCGTGGAGATGTAGCGGATACGTTCGACCAGCAAACGGCGCGCCCACAAACCACACAAACCCAGCAACATGGTGATCCCTGCATATAAACCAAATGGTTGAATAAAGGCAACCCAAGCCCAGACAGGCTCGGTGAAGTAACGCAGGTGGCGCAACAGCACCAGTGCTAGGCTGGCGTGAAACAACCAGCCCAGTCCCCAAGTCCACAAATTCGCCTTAAACAAACTCTCGAAGAACACCACCTCGCGGGTCATGCGGAACACCACGCCAGCTTGTGTGGTGGGGGCTGGCGTGGTGGGGATCTTAAGCGGAGCGGGTGTGACAGCGTAGATGCGAATGCGATGAGCCAAACCGACAACGAACAGTAAGGTCGCAAGATAAAAGAGTATTGCAAGCAGTGTGTTCATCGTAGCGTCTAGCCCTTTTGTGAATTAAACGCAGCCCGTTGGCTTAGGCAAACCTGCGATTTTGCACGCTTGTTTACCAGGGCCGTAAGGGAACAAACCATACAGATATTCGCTATTGCCTTTGTCCGCGCCCAACTTCTTACCGATGGACTTGGTCAACACGCGTACCGCAGGTGCGATTTGATATTCTTCAAAGTATTCGCGCAGGAAATTAACCACTTCCCAGTGCTGTTCGGTCATTTCGATGCTTTCTGTTTTAGCGATGTAATCTGCTACTTCTTTATTCCATTCAGACAAGTCAGTCAAATAACCTTCTTCATCTGTTTCATAACTTTTACCGCCGACTTCGATGCTGGACATAGTGAGACTCCTTTTTAGTGATTAAAGCCAAGATTGGCAAGATTTGTTGTTGGCAGTGAGATCCACGAAACCTGCATAATCCACAGGGATCACGCCTGCGCTCATATTATTACCCAATCCACGCGCTTCAAGGTCAGGCATGAGTACATGAATCTTAAACTTTCCCATTGCGGCTTTTAGCTTTGCTTCTGCGGCATTACCGCACGTAGCAGCATAAACAGCATCTTCAATGAGCAGAATATCTCCGCCAATGGCTGTATTCAAACAACTGTCCAAAGTGGTGCTGGTCAGTGGTGATTTATTGACAATATGTAACATAACCGCCCCTTAGAAACTTAAGACCACGTCTTGCTCTTCCATCAGTGCGCCCATTTCCGCACGATTTAGAACAGTGACATTCACGAGCAAATCCGCTTCGGTGAGACCGCGTGCGGCTATAGACTCCTCATCGACGTACAGCTTTTCGATGTCGTAATCTTCCAGTGCGCGATAGGCAGGTGAAAAGTTTTTCGTCTCAATGCCTTTGGTTTGCTGCCCTTTTTTCAACTGATACACGCCGTCGTCCATAAACACCAGCGAAACGTCTTGATCGAAAGCAGCGGTAATCAACACGACTTCCAAAGATTCCAACGCATAGATCGTGCCGTATGGAGCCTTGCGGTTAACGAACATGAATTTTTTAACAGTACTCATCTCGTTTCTCCTTAATCGCCGAAAGTGACCAAACGGTCACACTGCGTGCCCGCTTCGACCAACTGACCCAAGCCCGAAATACGGAAGCCAGCCGCCAAATTTTCTTCTTGAATACCACGACGCAGTGCAGCCGCAACACAGACCACTAAATCCACCTTGTGCTCTTCTGCCAATTTCGTCCAGCGATTTACAATATGACGGTCATCCTGTGGTGGCTCAGTCAACTTGGACGCGTTGTTCACGCCATCGTGATAGAAAAACACGCGCCAAACTTCGTGTCCTTTGGCAATCGCTGCTTTGGCAAACAGATAAGCCGAGTCGCTGGCTTGATGCTGATAAGGTCCTTCGTTCACTACAATTCCAAACTTCATTTCTGACTTCCTTTTAGAAACGGATGTGGGTCGAGGCGTTCAGGTTGGCACGTGAACCGCGCCAATCGTCGATCAAATACTTAGTAAATGGCAGCCCTGTCTTTTCAAAGAAACGTGGCCAGCCAATACGGTCAATCCAATCTGCCATGCGTTCCCAAGGACGGGCATCTTCCTTGTAAACACTGATAATGTTTTTCACGGCATCTGCCACTTCAGGCCAACGCGGTGCATTATTAGGCAAACCCGAAGCCACCATTTTCATAAAGGTTGGTTTGCCGCGTGCATTGGAGTTCTTACCGCCGACCCAAATTGCCAACTTGGAATTTTCTGGGTCATTGATTTGCATCGGTGGGCAGGGGGGGTAGCACGCACCGCAGCACATACATTTAGATTCATCAATTTCTAAAGAAGGCTTGCCGTTGACCATCGCAGGACGAATCGCTGCCACTGGGCAACGTGCCACGACTGTTGGACGTTCACACACGTTTGCGACCAAGTCATGATTGATGACTGGGGGCTTAGTGTGTTGCACGATGATCGCAATATCTGCCTGACCACCGCAGTTAATTTCGCAGCAGGAAGTGGACAAATGCACACGATTTGGCATTTCTTCACGACGGAATTCGTCGTACAGCTCATCCATCAAGGCTTTCACCACACCTGATGCATCCGTACCAGGAATGTCGCAATGCAACCAACCTTGAGTATGCGCAATCATCGTCACAGAATTGCCTGTGCCACCGACAGGGAAACCATTGGATTCCAGCTCAGTAATCAACGGCGCAACTTTGCTTTCGTCCGAAACGATAAACTCAATGTTTGAGCGAATGGTGAAGCGCACACGACCTTCTGCAAAGGTATCGGCAATGTCACACAATTTGCGAATGGTGTAGATATCCATTTGACGTTGTGTACCTGCGCGCACGGACCAAACTTGATCCCCGCTGTGCGATACATGATGTAACACGCCTGGACGGGGGCGGTCATGGTATTTCCAGTTTCCGTAATTCTTTTCGAGTGACGGATGCAGGAACTTCTTATTGTCTGGTACGCCCGTTTCTTTGGGCTTGCGCTTAGCAGCAGGTGCGGCGGCTTGAACGGCTTGGTTCATAATTTATCTCCAGAGTGAGCGTTAGGCAGATTGTTTCTTAGCATTGATCTTGGCAACTTCGTCGTCCCAACCATCGGTACGAACATAAGGGTTCATACGTGGCGAATTTACCATCGCAGGATCGACATCCAGTTCCATGGCATCCAAGAAGTTCGCCAAACCAATCCGTTCGATCATTTCGCCAGTACGCTCATGTTCCAGTGCATTTTCGGCAAAGAAATCAATGGTACGTTGTGCGAAATCCACTAGCTTTTCAAGATTTTCGTCTGTATCCAGCTTGATAAATGGAATCACCACGGTGCCCATCAATCCACCAATTTTCAGGTGACTCTTACCGCCGACCAACACGGTAGCACCCTTGTCATTACCAGGAGCCAACGCGCCCGTCATGACGTTGATGCAGTGCATACAGCGCACACAGTCTTGGTTATTGATTTCGATGCCATGCGTATCACTCACCGCAACGGTAGAAATATGCTCGCCCGTTTTGATTTTTTTCAGTTCTTTCACTTGGAAAGTCTTGGTTGGGCAACGCGCCACGATGTCATTGACCAATTCATCCATGCCGTGCTTAGCGAACCAGGTTTTCGCCAACGCTTCATCGGTGCGAATGTTGTCACGCCAAGTACCAATCACCGCCATATCCGCACGTTGCACGGAGTTCATACAGTCATTTGGGCAACCTGAGAACTTGAATTTGAATTTGTAAGGCAGAGAAGGACGATGAATATCATCCAAGAAAGTATTGATGACCGCACGATGGGTCTTCGCTTCGTCGTAGCAGGATTGTTCGCAACGCGCTGCACCCACACATGACATCGAAGTACGTACCGCAGGACCCGCACCACCCAAATCAAAACCCATTTCATTGAGTTCATCGAAGGCTTTTTGTACGTTTTCGGTGGTCGCACCTTGGAACATAATGTCGCCAGACTGACCATGGAATGCAATCAAACCCGAACCATGACGATCCCAGATGTCGCAAAATTGTCGTAGCGTCGCGGTGTCGTAGTGCATCCCAGCAGGAGGCATAATACGCAAGGTATGGAATTCAGCCGCATCCTTAAACTTCGGCGTACCGTCTTCATTCTTTAGCTCAGTAAAACGTGGAATCACCCCGCCACCGTAGCCAAAAACACCGACCGTACCACCCTTCCAATAACCTTTGCGAGTTTTGTAAGACTCTTCTAGCTGACCTAACAGATCAACCACGTAGTCTTTATCTTTAGCCAACTCTTTCAGCCCCGTCACGAAACTAGGCCAAGGACCATCCTCAAGCTGATCTAGGTTTGGGGTATCATGCATCTGCTTCGCCATTGTTCTTCCTTTCAGTCGCGTCAGACTTCGGTTCTATGCCCTGCGGGGCAGTCATTTATCGGATATGTCCGAGTTCTATCAATGTTCAGACTCGGTTTCTTGATGGGACGCATACTACGGGGCATCCACCTATCAAACTATTACCCATAGCGGGTATCTTTTATAACCCTAATGGGTGTTATTTCTCTTCCGCGAGTAGTATTCCAAATCAGTATGATTTAACGATACACTACACGCACAAAATTAATGACCCATAAAGGTAATCTCATGGCTGAAATCAGTAGTCTAGCGAAGCTCAAGGTTCCCTTGGGTTCACAAGAAATCGAATTACAGCAGATCGACCATGCGGAAGGTGGCATGAGTTTGATGCGCATTCGTATTCGAGAAGGTAAACGTTTCACCATTTTTGATATCGACCCCAGCACCGCACGTGAGTGGGCAATGGAGATGCAGAAATGGGCAGACCAACAAGACGCGACCTCCCATGAGTGATACCAGCCCAAAACTGATAGATGCCGTGTTTGATGTCAGTGGCGACACCTTACCTGCCGCCTACCCTTTTGCACTTTGGGACGCATTGCTACAGCATCTTCCTCAGCTGGCATCTGACCACTTGGTCGGTGTCGTGCCATTGCGCACCACCCACAGTGAAGCGGGTATGCTACTGCCTAAGCGTGCCAAACTCGTCCTGCGTATGCCTATCGAAATGGCGGAACACGCCGCGTCTTTGTCCATGCAGCAGCTAGACCTCGAAGGCAGCACGTTGCAGCTTGGCTGCCTTAAATTGCGCCCACTTCAGCCCTACCCCACGCTACATGCGCACTTGGTCAGTACCGATGTTGAAGAGGTGCAATTTATAGACTACGTAAATACACGACTGACGGAACTGGGAATCGTCGCTAACCTGATCTGCGGCATGCGCAATCAGTTGGAAACCCCGCAACGCAAAATACAAGGCTACAGTCTGGTGATACACGATTTAAAACCAGATGCTTCATTACGACTGCAATACACAGGATTAGGTGCCGACCGCCATTATGGTTGCGGCATATTTGTGCCCTACAAAGCCATTACCGATTTGGACTAATGGTGGCGTAGGTTTTTTTCATTAAACGGAGGAAATATGACTTACATCGTAGCAGGCAATGAATTGGAAACTGACGCAGAAGGCTATTTGTTAGAAGCCGACTATAGCGATGAAGTAGTTGAAGTGATCGCAGCGGCAGAAGCCATAGAATTAACCCCTAAACACTGGGAAATCATCAACTTTATGCGCGAACAATATCGCGAACACGGGCATACGCCCAACTTCCGCAATATGTTAAAAGCCGTCAATGAATTTTGGCCAGAAGCAGACAGCAAAGCCTTATATGATTTATTCCCCATAGGTCCAGCCAAGCAAGCTGCAAAAGTAGCGGGCTTGCCACAACCTTTAGGCAAGGGCGGATACTAAGCGATGCGTATCAAAAGTAAGTGGTTTTTGGCGGGACGCGAACACACGCCCGAAGAACTGGCGGGTGCGGTCGCCTTTAATGTGTCGCGCATCGCTGAAAACGCACTGAAAAATACCCGCAAGGCGAAATTTGAGGTGGCCATCGGCCCACAATATTTCGCCTTTCTGGCTGAATTTCTGGTGTTTTTGATACTGGTGGCGGACAGACTGGCTTATCGTCAGTTCACAGCCGAAAACCGCAACATCTTCACCAGCCGTCTTGCCAATCATGTCGCCGCCACTTATGCGGAGAATCACAGCCGCTTGATGAACGGCGAGTTGAGCATTAGCAAACAACAATTTATCGACTTGCTGAATCAACGAGCAGGTGAATATGCAGAATTTGGCTACAGCGAAACAGGGCCTGATTTTGCCTTTACCCGTTATCTGGCTTTCTGCATGGGACAGATTATGGACGACGGAGATCGCGACTGGATCATCGACCAAATTATGAGCATCGAATCCCCCAATGCCATCGACATGCTGGAGAAAAACTTCCGCGATTTGCTAGATACCAAACCTCGCCCTGCCCGCCCACTGCGTCGTCGCCTTACCCCTGTCAAGACTCGCTAACATGACAAACCCTTTCGACCTTAGCAACCCTGCCGCCTATTTAGATTGGCGTGCGCATAAATTAGCTCACGCCATTACTGAGACGAATGAGCTGATGGTCGAAATCAAAGACCCCCACGCACTCACCGCTGCTGAACGCGACGCAGTACTGTCGTGCTGCCAGCGCAGCAATATGGTCGTTTATGCCTCGACCACGCCCATAGATGAACGCGGCATGCAACACTTGAGTATCCAACTGGGACTACAACGATTAGATGCCAACTGGCTGGCTGGCGAACAAGGGATCACCCGCATTACCGTGTGCCGCGACGAAAACACGCGCCAAACCTATATTCCCTATACCGATCGCGCCATCAAATGGCATACCGACGGCTATTACAATCCGTCAGAACGTCAAATACGCGCCATGGTATTGCATTGCGTGCACGAGGCGGGGTCGGGCGGTGAAAATCGCATCATGGATCACGAAATTGCCTATTTGCTGCTGCGCGATGCGAATCCAGATTTTATCCGCGCCCTTTACGCTCCCGATGTGATGACCATTCCTGAGCGCGTCGATGAAACCGATGGCATTCGCCCCGCCCAAACGGGTTCTGTATTTTCAGTCGATGCAACAGGTCGATTACACATGCGCTACACCGCTCGCACCCGTAGCATAGCTTGGAAACAAGACGACACCACCCTTGCGGCGGTCAAGTTTTTGGAACAACTACTGGCGACTCCCTCACCGCATATCCATCAACTCAAACTTCAAGCGGGCATGGGCTTGCTATGCAACAACGTCCTACATGACCGCACCGCCTTCACCGACGACCCGAATCATCCACGCCTGCTCTACCGCGCCCGCTATCTGGATAGAATCGCCGACCTGCCGTAAGTCTTTAAAGAATATGGGCTGCAAGCTCACTATTTCCAAACCATAGTCAAGGAGCACCGTATGGAATCCGCCCTGCCATTACTACCCGACCGAGATGAAGAAGGCTATCTGATTGATCCCGCGCAATGGAATGAGACCGTCGCGCTGACTTTGGCGCAAGAAGCGGAACTGACTTTGAGCGAAGCACATTGGCAAGCGATCCACTTTATGCGCAACTATTACGCAGAACACCAAGTCATCCCCGATGTTCGCCACGTCATCAAACATCTGGCAGAGGAACACGGCAGCAAAGACCGCAACCTGATCTTTACCTTATTCCCCTACGGCTATGTCGCCCAAGCCTGCAAAATCGCTGGCATGAAACGTCCTAGGGGTTGGAGTACGGGTTAAAAATTGCCGCTACAACTATCACGCACATCCTATCACGATGGCAAATATTGAATAATATACAAGACCCTACGTCAATCGTATCTTCGAGCTTTCTTCTAAATCGGAAACCGAACAACCCCCATCCCGCTACGGCTTGCTGGAGTCTGCCTTGGGCGCAAAGCTAGTTCTTCAAAGGTTCGGATGCATTAACCGTGCGCCCCATTGTGCCTAACAAGTAAAATTGTGAAACCAAGGACACTTTAATCACGTGCGATTAAGGAGCTAGATCTTCAATCAACTTTATTAAATCTGCCACTTTTGCAGGATTGATTGGTTTTTGTAAGACATGTACGAAACCCGCTTCTAGTGCTGACTCCATCACACCTTTTTCCGTACTGGCTGTCAACATGACCATTTTCGCGTTAATGCCCGCTTTCTGAAAGACTTTTGCAATTTCAACACCGTTGTGTTCGGGGATGTTGTAGTCCAACACCACCAAGTCAGGAGGGGATTTTTTAGCCTTAGCCAGCGCATCAGGCAAATTACCTGCTTCACTGACCTCATGTTTCTTACCCTTAGGCATACAGGCACCAAACAACATACGCGAAGTCATGCTGTCATCCACTATTAAGATTTTCACTTTTCTTTCCTCTCACTAACCTTGTTTATCCGACTTTTCAATAACACCAATGCCTCGCTTGTGCCATGATCGAAACCGTTCGGTAATTCGTCATCACAACACCACCCCATCTTGATCCCTGACAACAACCATTGCCAATCCTGGAAATCCACTGGCTGACCTGCCTGTTGCTGATTATGCAAATAACGTAAATAACGTGCCATACTGCGGAAATACTCTTCCTGCTCTGACCGCACACGCACCGCGATCGCCCCACCAAATAAAGTATCGTACTCTTGATACAATTGCACGAGCTGCTCATCCGTTAAGGGTGTGCCTGCTTGCACAATTTCAGCAATCCTCACATTACGTGCACGGCAATCTTCACAAAAAGCTTGTGCTAAATTGGCCGCGATATGCTCCATGTACTCTCCTCACTTATTCACGCACAAGGCGACTGAAGTAAGCAGACATTTTATCTGCATCAACCTTTTGATCGACTGCATCCAGTGCAATTGCTGCACCTGGCATACCATATACCACTGCACTCGTTTCATCCTGTACCACGGTATGGCTCCCCGCTTGACGTAAAGCCAATAATCCATCTGCACCATCCACTCCCATCCCTGTCAACAACGCACCTATCGCACGTGCCTGACAGGTTTCAGCAATCGACTTAAACATCAAACTGACCGAAGGGCGAAAACCATTACAGGGCGGATCCTGACCTAAATCCACCATTAAACCCGATTCCCCGCGTCTAATCCGCAAATGCTGATCGTCAGGCGCAAAATAGACCACCCCTGCTTTCAAGACCTCATCTTGTACGGCCAATTTGACCTTAAGCAAGGAAGTACCCGACAACCACGACACCAACCCGCCTACAAAACCTTTGGAAATATGCTGTGTCACCACGATGGGTACAGGAAAGTTAACGGGCAATAATGAAAGAATACGATGCAACACTTGAGGTCCGCCTGTAGAACAGCCTATTGCCAGCAACTCATACCCATTCTTTCTCGGGCGCACAACTTCATCATGAATCACAACTTCTTTAGGACGCGCTCTCTTTTTACCTCTAAAAAGCTTGACGCCAGCCATCGCACGAACCGTATCGACCAAATCTCGCCGAATTTTTTCAAAGTCTGGATGGCTAAATCCACGTGGCTTTTCCATTACCGCCAACGCGCCTTCTTCAATTGCACGGAAAGTAATACGAAGTTCCGCATCATCGACGCTGGAGCTTACAACCACGATGGGGGTGGGATTGTCCGCCATAATGATGCGGGTCGCCTCGAAACCATCCATGACCATCATGCGTATATCCATGGTTATCACATCTGGTTTCAATTCCTTCGCCAATTGCACACCTTCATGCCCATTCTTGGCATGACCAACCACATGCATATCCTGCTCTTGTTCAAAAATCGCCTTCAGCAGCATGGCAACCACAGACGAATCTTCTACGATCAGAATTCGCAACATAGCAACTTTCGACCCGAAATAAATAGGAAAGGGAAGCAGGATATCAAACCAACTGCTCCACAACATCTAATAATGCCTTGGTTTCAAATAGCCCCTTGACGATATAGGCATCTGCCCCCACGTCAACACCTCGCTGACGATCTTCTTCCTTAGCCAAGGAGGTAACCATAATTACAGGCATTCCTCTTAACCACTCAGTCTGTTTGATGAGATCTGTTAATTCTAAACCCGTCATCACAGGCATTTCGACATCTGTGACAACCAAATCAAAGGACTGCTCCTGCAATAAATCCCAAGCGCGCTTGCCATCCACTTCTACCGTCACTTTATAACCTGCATGTTCTAATATGCTCTTTTCTAGACTACGAGTCGTAATGGAGTCATCCACCACCAGAATGTGTGGCACTTTCTTATCGCTGATTTCAATCTGGCTCGCACGTAAATGAGATAGACTGCTTCGGGTAGCAGAGTCCACCAAATCGGGTGGATTCAGCACCATGATGACTTCACCACTCCCCGTGAGCGTTCCCCCCATAATATTGCGCACGGCATGGAGCGGCGGTCGGAACGGCTTGACCACGATCTCACGTTCACCGATCACTTCATCTACCAGAAACGCCACGCTCTCCCAGCCCTTATTAATGACAATCACGGGTAGTATTTTTCGCTTCAGTGCCTCGTGCGCTTTCAACTCCAACGTCATGGCCAAATCGCGTAGCGGAATACTTCGCCCACGATGCAAAATAGCATGGCTCGCTTCAACTTCAATGATTTGATCCAGCCTGATTTCCATAATGCGATCCACAGCAGAGGTAGGAATAGCGAACACACTACCCCCAGAACGCACCAACACACCATTATCCGCCGTCATGGTAATGGGCAGCCTCATGATGAAACGCGTTCCTTTTCCTTCCTCAGTTGCAATCTGCACCGAGCCTTTCAGCTTAATCAAATTCGCGACCACTACGTCCAGCCCCACGCCGCGACCTGACATACTGGTGATAATGTCTCGCGTGGAAAATCCAGGTCGGAAAATCAAGTCAATAATTTCAGCGTGTCCCATCGCAGCAAGCTCGATCTCTGTGACCAACTTTTTTTTACGCGCGCTAGCGGCCACTTTTTCAACTGAAATTCCCTCGCCATCATCCTGCACCGTCATCACAATTTGACGACCTTCACTACTCACCGAAATTTGTAACTTACCCTCTGCGGTCTTACCTCTACTTAATCTTTGCTCAGCCGATTCGATACCGTGATCCAGCGCATTGCGCAGCAAATGCATCAAAGGGTCACGTACGCCATCGAGCACCATGCGATCAATTTCAATATCATCTCCGACAACCACGAAGTTAACTTGCTTATTTAACTCACGCGCAATATCGCGCACCGAGCGCGACATGGGGCGTAGCAAGGTTGCGACAGGAACTAGTCGCATCATGCGTACACTATCTTGCAATGTCTCAACCAACATACTCAATCGGCTAGTGCTTGATCTCATTTCTCGCTGCATTTGTGCGCTGGCGAGATCAAGTTCTGCAATGACATCCGCACTGGATGCCAACCACGCCTCAACATCTTGCTGGGTATACTTTACCACCCCACTCGTGTGATGACGTCGCCAGCCCGCCATCAATTCCTGTACTTTGATGCGCACCTGCTGCATCCCAGCCAAGTGGTCATCCATTTCGATTTTGGTAACCTGAAAGTCTTCCGTCAATGCAGCCAAGCTTTCGAGCTTACCTAAGTTCACCTTCACCACACTCGATGAGGCGACCGCATTCACTTCAGCTGGCTGTGTATTACTCGGCGCGACTATCCTTGCACTGGGATCCCATGCACAAAATGCCTGCTCTTCAGTTGCCCTGTTCTCTTCAAGTACCTCACCTGAGTGATCATTTTGAACAATGGCCGCTAAAGGCGAAGCTTGCTGATCTGCTTGCCGTACTTCACCTTCTTTTTCAACTGCCATCGCGACAGTCTCTAACCTTGCAATCAATTCCGCCTTGTCAAAACCTAGCGGCTGTTGTGCACTAAAAGCAAGCATCGCCTTTTTCATTGCGTCCAATGATTCCAGCGCAATATCCGTCACTCCGCTATCTGGATTGATATTGCCACGTTTTAACACCGTGAATATGCTCTCCAAATGGTGAGCAATATCGGGTACATCAGGGATTTCTACACCTCTGGCTGCACCTTTGATATTATGCGCAGCACGAAATACGCTTTCCAGCACCTGACGACGTTCGTCTCCTGTTACACCCTTCTCCAACACCAGCAAGCCATCCGTGATCGACTGTACTTGCTCATCAAACTGGATGGCAAAAGTGTCCAACAGCATACGCATCAATTCCTGATCAAGTTCTAATGCCATGGTTTGATATTTTCCGTAATAGGTTGATGCACTAAGAACTACAACTTGTATACACTGACGCTATCGCGCAAGCGATCCGCCACTTTGATGATACCCGCCGACGATTCTTTGCTTTGCTGGGTACTCCCTACAAATTGTGCGGTCACTTTATTGATGTCTTTCATCGCGTTAGTCACTTGTTCTAATCCAATAAATTGTTGTTTTACGACCGCAGAAATTTGCTGGCTGGCGATGGCAGTTTCGCGCACTACCTCATTCAGTTGACGCATCACATCACCGCTGCGCTGTACTGAGAGCATCCCCGCATCCACGCCTTTGCTACCTTCTTCGGTTGCCATCACCGCACGATCCGTGGCGTGGCGGATGTCTTGCAGGATTTTTTGCACTTGCGCGGTGGATTGTTGCGATTGCTCCGCCAATTCGCGCACTTCCGCTGCCACCACCGCAAATCCTTTGCCCGCTTCGCCTGCTTTGGCGGCTTCAATTGACGCATTCAGTGCCAACATCTTGGATTGCTGCGCCAAGTTCGTGACTACGCCTGTGATTTCGCCAATTTGCTGAATCTGTTCGCTCAGTGCCAAAATCGTTTGGGCGATGCCTTCCATGCGATGCAATATCCCTGCCATCCCTGAAATCGCTTGCTCTACCGCCACGCCACCCAGCTCGCTTTCGCGACGACTACGCTCAGCAGTCTCACCCAGCACTTGCACCCGTTCCATCGCTTGCGCTGCCATGCCTTTGATTTGATCCAATGCTGCGGTGGTTTCATTCACCGCAGCCGCTTGCTCCGATGCGCCTGAAGATTGCCCAGCAATGGATTGTTGTAATTCGCCAACCGCACTATAGATGGTGTTAATCGCCTCAGTGGTACCAGAAGCAACGTCAGCCAAACTTTCTGTCATCATATTCAGATTGGCGGCTAAACGCGCCAAATCATCATCACCTGAGATACTGAGACGCTCGCTCAAATCCCCTGATGCCACATTCTCGATGTGTGCACTCAACTTCGCCAACCGTTCACGCAAGTCTGCTGATTTTTGCATCTCTTCCCGTTGTTCGCGTTCATCTTGCTGCGCCCGCTCTTCCAGTATCCCCGCCATGGCATTGAAACTGGTCGCAATGTTCGCCATCTCATCCCGCACTTCAACTTCAATACGGGTGCCCAAATTACCAGAAGCGAATGCCCAAGCACCCTCTGCCACGCGCGCGATCGCCTGATGAACCGTCAAATAAAATCCAGTAAAAAGATAAGCGGTCACCAGCAGCACCAATCCCACTAAGCTATATGCCGTCCATTCTTGCATCTGTTGCTGCATCAATCGAGATTCAAATGTAGTATTCAACACGGGGTTAACCGCCGCATCGAGTGCCCATACTTTATCTAACGCTACCGTACCTTCATTGAAATACCGTTCTGTGTCTGTGGATAAGGTCTGCATCGTCATTTCATGATCAAGGAACTGCAAATAGTTTCGTGTAGTGGTCATCGTACTATTAGCAGCCGTCTCAAGCTGAGTCCGAATTAACGGATCAGACTGATAAGCCGATTTTAGCTCAAACTCCAGTGCTTCCAGATTACTCAGTACGACTTCCTTGCCGATGTTAAGACGAGTCGCATCCTCTGGGGGCAGCATTTTATTAAAAGCCACTTCAGACGAAATACGCCGTAAATTAGCTACCGCGGAACTTAAAGCAGGAATCCGATTAAACGACAGTGTCGTCAACAAATAGCTGCCGATTTCAGGATCCAGCACCAGTTGTGCACTGAGCGAAATATACCGATTCATGTCCTTGAGATCCGCCACTAATTTTTTGTGGGATTCAAACACCTCGGCGATGGACATAGCTTGCGATTGCTTCAGAGTATTCCAAGATTTCAATAACTCCTCGCTACGAGAATCCAGAGCCAGCCTGGCGCGACTCTTTTTATCCACCTCCATCAAGGTAACAAATAACTTATCTATCGCCGCCTGCTTAACTGCTAATTTGCCAGTAAAGGTGCTATTACCCTGTAGTAAAGCCACTTGCATGCCGCGATGGTTGATCACTTCTTTCAGTATGCTATTCGCCACTATGAGATACTCAATGCCTTGCTGCTCTTGGCGGGTCACTTCGGTTGCCTCTCTCAAACTATTGAGCAACATCAAACTCAGCACCAACAACGGCACCAAAAAAATAATAAAAATTAGGAAAAATTTGTTTTTATAGTTTAGTGACCCCATCAGCTTAACCGCTGGCCACATCATTTGCTTATTCAAAATACCCATCCTCTTTTGTCACGATCTGCTTTTATATTACAACACTGTTCATATACGTTTTACAACTTGTAAACGCTAATACTATCACGCAATCGATCCGCTACTTTACTGATACCTACCGACGATACTTTGCTTTGTTGAGTACTGTTCACAAATTGCGTAGTCACTTTATTGATGTCTTTCATCGCACTCGTCACTTGTTCTAGCCCCATAAATTGCTGCTTCACCACCGCAGAAATTTGATGGCTTACTGTAGCGGTTTCAAGCACGACCGTTCTCAACTTTTGCATCATTTCGCCACTACGCTGCACCGACAACATACCCGCATCCACGCCTTTGCTACCTTCTTCGGTTGCCATGACTGCACGATCCGTGGCGTGTCGAATGTCTCGCAGAATCTTTTGCACCTGCGCGGTGGATTGTTGCGATTGTTCTGCCAGTTCACGCACTTCTGCTGCCACCACGGCAAAGCCTTTACCCGCCTCACCCGCTTTGGCAGCTTCTATCGAAGCATTGAGTGCCAGCATTTTGGATTGTTGCGCCAGATTGGTGACCACCCCTGTGATTTCGCCAATTTGTTGAATTTGTTCACTTAGTGCCAAAATTGTCTGCGCGATACCGTTCATACGCTGCAAAATACCTGACATCACCGTAATGCCCTCCTCCACCGTAGCACTACCCTCTTCGCTTTCTCTCCGACTACGATCAGCGGTCTCACCCAAGATCTGTACCTGCTCCATCGTTTGGGCTGCCATACCGCTGATTTGAACCAGCGCGGCGGTAGTTTCATTCACCGCTACCGCCTGCTCCGAAGCACCTGAAGACTGTTCGTTAATCGAATACTGCAACTCTTCGACCGCACTATAAATGATATTAATCGCCTCGGTTGTGCCAGAGGTAACGTCAGCCAAACTTTCCGTCATCGCATTCAGATTAACGCCTAAACGCCCCAAGTCATCATCACCTAAGATACGAATGCGCTTACTCAAATCCCCTGAGGCGACATTCTCGATATGTGCACTCAACTTCGCCAGCCGCTCACGCAGCTCTGCTGTCTTTCTTGCTTCTTCCAGTTTGTCGTACTCATCTCGCTGCGCCCGCTCTTCCAGTATCCCTGCCATCGCATTAAAACTGGTCGCAATATTCGCCATCTCGTCCTTAACTTCAACGTCGATACGTGTACTCAATTGCCCATCAGCAACCGCCTGCGCGCCTTCCGCCACGCGTGCAATGGCTTGATGTACCGACAAATAAAAGCCCATAAAAAGATAGAGTGTCGTCAGAAGCACTACAAACACTAAAGCGTACGCCATTATTTCTTGCATCTGCTGCCGCGCAAGACGATGCTTAAACAGAGAGATGAGTTCTGGGTTCAAGACATTATCAAGTGCCCATATTTTATCTAATGTTACCGTACCTTGATTATAAAACTGCTCAGTTTCTTGAGTCAGTGACTCGCTATCTAGCTGATTATCTAGATATTGCATATAATTCTGTGTGGCAGCAATTGCCGCATTCCCCACACTTTCAAGCTTACTTCGAGTATCACCATCTAGATCGGCCTGATAAGCTTTTTTCAACTCAAAATCAAGTGCGTCAAGATTAGATAGTATTTCCTCTTTTTTAATGGCAATCAGCGTGGCATCAATCAGGGTCTGTTCATGCTTGGCGATAATATCCGACGAGAAACGCCGTAAGTTTGCAACGGCATCCGCGAGCAAAGGCAAACGCTTAAATGAAATGGATGCGAGGAAGTAACTCTCCATTTCTGGGTCAAAAATGAGTTTAGAACTAATAGACACATGACGTACAAGCTCATTGAGTTCAGCGATGATCTTGTTATGCGCATCCAATGCCGCATTATCAGACATCTTTTGTCCACCTTGCTTCAAGAGCACCCAATGTTTCAACAGCTCGTCACTGCGTGTACCAATTTCTAACTTTTCACGATTTGCTTTATCTTGTTCAGCCAACGCACTAAAAAGAGCATCTATTGCTCCATTCTTAAGCTTTACCCTATCCCTAAAATGATCATTTCCGCGCAACAAACCGATCAACGCACCACGATGGTCTGTCACTTCCTTGAGCAAGCTATTCAACACTAAAATGTACTCAATCCCCGCTTTTTCCTGCAATGTCGCGGCAGTTTGCTCAGACATACTCTTAAGATGAACAAAACCAAACAGCACCATGGGCACTAGGAAAAACATAAAAATCAACAGAAATTTAGTCTTATAGCTCAACGAGCCCATCAGCTTAGTCGCAGGGAGCATCATTCGTTTATTCAAAACAGTATCCCCTCAAGTTGAATTATTCGTTTATTCAAAATTTTATGTTAATTAAAATTAAAATTTGTACACACTGACGCTATCACGCAAGCGATCCGCTACTTTGCTGATACCCGCTGAGGATTCTTTGCTTTGTTGCGTGCTACTCACAAATTGAGTCGTGACTTTGTTGATGTCTTTCATCGCGTTGGTCACTTGTTCCAGCCCTATAAACTGCTGCTTCACGACCGCTGAAATTTGCTGGCTGGCGACGGCGGTTTCTCGCACCACTTCATTCAGTTGTCTCATCACATCGCCACTGCGTTGCACGGACAACATGCCCGCATCCACGCCTTTGCTCCCTTCTTCGGTTGCCATCACCGCGCGGTCGGTGGCGTGACGGATGTCCATTAGGATCTTTTGCACTTGTGCCGTGGATTGTTGCGACTGTTCGGCTAACTCGCGCACTTCCGCTGCCACCACCGCGAAACCCTTGCCCGCTTCGCCCGCTTTGGCAGCTTCGATTGAGGCGTTAAGTGCCAGCATTTTGGATTGCTGCGCCAGATTTGTCACCACACCTGTGATTTCGCCAATTTGCTGGATTTGTTCGCTCAATGCCAAAATCGTTTGGGCAATACCTTCCATTCGGTGCAAGATGCTTGCCATACCCGCAATGGATTCTTCCACAGCGGCACTGCCCAGTTCGCTCTCGCGCCGACTACGATCAGCGGACTCGCCCAGCACCTGCATCCGCTCCATCGCTTGCGCTGCCATGCCTTTGATTTGATCCAATGCGGTGGTGGTTTCATTCACGGCAGCTGCTTGTTCCGATGCCCCTGCGGACTGTCCGTTAATCGAATTTTGCAACTGCTCGACCGCACTATAAATAGTGTTAATCGCCTCCGTGGTGCCTGAAGCAACATCCGCCAAACTCTCCGTCATCGCATTCAGATTGACGGCTAAACGCCCCAAGTCATCATCACCTGAGAGACTGATGCGCTTACTCAAATCCCCTGAAGCCACATTCTCAATATGTGCACTCAGCTTCGCCAGTCGCTCACGCAGCTCCGCTGTCTTTTGCGCCTCTTCCCGTTGTTCGCGCGCATCTTGCTGCGCCCGCTCCTCCAGCACCCCCGCCATCGCATTGAAACTGGTTGCAATGTTCGCCATCTCGTCCCGAACTTCGACGTCAATGCGGGTACTCAAATTACCCGAAGCGAATGCCCAAGCCCCTTCCGCCACCCGCGCGATCGCTTGATGGACCGCCGAATAAAAGCCTATAAACAAATAGGCGATGACCAAAAGTGTCAGCGAAACTAAGCTATAAGCCATCCACTCCTGCCGCTTCTGCTGCGCAAGACGTGTCGCAAACAGTGAACTCAAAACAGGATTGATCGCATTATCGAGTGCCCACACTTTATCCAGAACCATAGTCCCTTCATTAAAAAACACGTCGGTTTCTGTGGTGAGGGATGGATTGCTTAGCTCTCGATCAAGATATTGCAAATAATGACGCGTCGCCATGATGGCCGCAGCACTACTTTCACCGACCAAACTCTGAATGCTGCTGTTGTCCTGATAAGCCATTTTAAGCTCATACTCCAACGCACTCAGATTCGCCAACACCGCGTTTTTTTGGGTTAAAATCTGAGCACGATCCTCTGGCAGAAATGCCTTCTTGAATGCAATTTCCGATGAAATCCCCCGCAAATTTGCCACCGAGACGGCCAAGATCGACAAGCGATTAAAAGAGATCGTTCCCAATAAATAACTCCCCATATTGGGATCAAGCACTAACTGTGAACTCAGTGATACATGCCGAATATATTCGCTCAGTTCGGTCATCAGTTTATTGTGAACCTCGAACACCTCATCGGTTGAGCTATAGGTAGTTTGCTTGAGGGTGTTCCAGTGTTTTAGCAAATCCTCACTACGCGTACCAATGTCGAGTGCTCTGCCATTTTTTTTGTCTTGCTCCGCTAAGGATGCCAAGATGGTGTCTATCTCTGTATTTTTGAGTGCCATCTTGTCACGAAAAAAAGCATTGCCGTGCAACACAGCCACCTCCATGCCACGATGATTGATGACTTCCTTGAGCGCGTGATTTAACACTTGAAGGTACTCGATACCTGCTTTTTCTTGAATAGTCGTGCCAACCAGTCCCTCCATGTTCTTAAGCAGCCCAACACTCAGCAGCACTAATGGCACGAGAAAACAGACGAAAATCAATAAAAACTTAGCTTTGTAACTTAATGCGCCCATCAACTTAACGGCAGGCTGCATGATTAGTTTATTCAAAACACGATCCCTTCAGTTTTTATAAATTCACAACTTATACGAGTTAACCCGATCACGCAGCTGATCCGCTATCTCACCTACCTCCTCGAACGACACCTTGCGTGCTTGTGAACTAATGGCAAACTGCGACGTGACCTTGTTAATGTCGTGCATCGCCGTGGTCATATGTTCCATTTCAAGAAACTGTTGTTTCACGACCGCCGATATTTGATGACTGACTAGGGCGGTTTCTCGTACCACCTCACTCAATTGTCTCATCACGTCGCCACTGCGCTGTACCGAAAACATCCCCGCATCCACGCCTTTGCTGCCTTCTTCGGTCGCCATCACTGCACGATCCGTGGCATGGCGAATGTCTTGCAGAATTTTTTGAACTTGCGCCGTGGCGTGTTGCGATTGTTCCGCGAGCTCGCGCACTTCTGCTGCCACCACTGCAAAGCCTTTACCCGCTTCACCCGCCTTGGCGGCTTCGATAGAGGCATTTAAGGCCAGCATCTTGGACTGCTGCGCTAAATTGGTCACTACACCCGTAATCTCACCAATTTGTTGAATCTGTTCGCTCAATGCTAGGATCGTTTGTGCAATACCCTCCATGCGGTGCAAGATACCAGACATCCCTACCGTTGTCTGCTCTACCGCAGCACTACCCAATTCACTTTCACGACGGCTACGCTCTGCGGTTTCACCCAGCACCTGCACCCGCTCCATCGCTTGTGCTGCCATGCTTTTAATTTGCGTCAAAGACGTAGTGGCTTCATTCACCGCAGCAGCTTGCTCAGATGCCGCCACTGACTGTACCTGCACCGACTGCTGCAACGCATCCATATCTCGATAGATGGTGTTGACCATCTCTCGCGTACCCATTGCCGCATCCACCAAGCTAGCGGCCATCGCATTGAGTCCTTCACCGAGCCGTGCTAATTCGTCATCCCCTGTAATCGCTAATCGCTGACTCGCATCGCCAGAGGCAATACTGGCAAGAAATTGCTGATACTGAACCAGCCGATCATTAACATCTTCTTTATACAAACTCCCGCCACGAACCTCATTCATCATACCGTAGACATAGGTATCCATCGCCAGCTGCGAGTCTATCGAAATGATTTTAAGCACCGCCTGTAGTGCTACTTCGCGTTGACGCGCATTCCAGCGGCAATGAGAGAGCACAAGTCGCGTGAGCTCTTGACTGTACAGACTATAACTACTCAAATACCAACGCGGGGTTAGACCAATTTGGCTATGAATCAAACCGACCTTGAGCCGACGTTCAAAATACGCATCACCATATTCCCCCTCAAACATTTCCAATAAATAACGCTTTTGGGTGATTTTAAGCCGCTCAATGCTGGAGTTAGCCCGTTCAATCACTTGTTTCAGTTCGGCATGATGGAGCAATTTCTCATAGAATGGATCGACTATCGTATCACTATGCTTTTGGATAAGGGGATATAACGCCTTAAGAGCCTGCGCATCGACCTCGGTAAAATTGACAAATCGCTTGCGCTCAGCTTGCCCCTGTAAATCAATACCTATCATTTGGGCAATGGAATGATTCTTGTTATTTTTCATACAACGCTCATGTTAAATTTCGGAACAGCTATTTTTCCTGACTAGACTGAATGACAAGACAACACATCCCATACCTTAAGCTTACTTGGCTGACGGGAGCAACAGTTTCATACTAGGGAAGCTATGGGTAATTCAATCCAGAAGGTACTGCCTTGACCGACGACGGATTCTACACCAATAGTGCCGCCCATCAGCCCAATCAACTGCTTTGCAATAGACAATCCCACCCCCCCACCTTCAATACTATAAGAACGCTGCGCAAGACGACTGAATGGCTGAAATAAGGTAGAAAGGTCATCTTCAGGAATGCCTTGCCCCGTATCCGAGATGAGAATACGTAGCCGATCAGACATGAGCAATCCAGCTAAAGTAACCATACCCCCTGCACGGTTGTATTTTATCGCATTATCCAGCAGCTTGTTTAACACCTCGTGGAGACGGAAAGAATCTGCCAAAACGTCAACACCTACAAATCCACACTCGGCATAATGTAGCGTAATGCCATGTTGGCCAGCGAGTGACTCAATTTGCGCACAACATTCGTAAATCACGCGACTCGCATCTATGGGTTCAATATGAAGTTCAACTTGGCGCGCATCAAGCTCAGACAAGTTCAACAACTCTTTGATAATACGGTGCAAATGCCACCCAGAACGGGTAATCATACTCAAGCTTTCGCGATGTGCCCCCATGGTTTCATCATCAGGACTCATTTCCATCACTTGCGCAAAACCAATCACCGCATTGAGCGGCGTGAGCAACTCGTGCCCCACACGCGCCAAGAATTCGCTTTTCGCTTTACTAGCCGCTTCTGCCTGCTCTTTGGCGGCGTTGAGCTCGGCTTCGACGCGTTTGTGTTCACTTATATCGCGGATGATCCCCATCGCATGCCAACGATCATTCACTTGCACCGCCGAGATGGACAGTTCAATCGGAATTTCTTGACCATCCTTGCGTCGTGCAATCATCTCAGTAAGCTTATCGATGACCACGCCCTCACCACTTTCATAAAAGCGCGCAAGACCTCGTGCAGCCTCTTCATGGTAGCGCGCAGGCACCAGCAAATGGTGCAGAGGCTGACCCAGCACTTCCTCGCTACGATACTGAAACATTTTTTGTGCCGCAGGATTCCACTCAGTGACATGCCCTTGCTCGTCCATGACGACAATGGCATCCCTAGATGCGGTACTGAAGAGTGAGCGTATCATGCTGGACTCAACGCATCACCCGCAAGGCGGGGTCATTCAATAATGCAGCCAAATTTAAAAGGGTGACTCGCCCCGCATGAATACCCAATACATACTCCATATTTGTTACCCCATCTGACCCTAAAGGAGGTGCCAACTCATCACTTTGATATTCTTCATTACCATCCACTTCATCGACCAGCAAACCGATACGCGTCCCCGCATGTTTCACCACCACAATGCGACACTCGCCCGCCAGCGCGAGCGCAGGCATCCGAAAGAATTGTTTCAGGTCGAGTATGGTCAACAATTCACCGCGATGATTCACTACCCCTGCCACAAATGCAGGGGTGCAAGGAACGCGCGCTAGATTGCCAACATAACGCAACTCCTCCAAATACTGGTAAGGAATGCCATACAGCTCCACCGTCCCCAAACGGAAACGTAAGTACTGATCGCGCTGCTCATACTGTTGCTGCCCCACGGGAGTTGCAATCGTCCGAGCCCGCTCCGCTAATATATCGCAAGTTTCACGATCTTGCGGCATCAACCCCGCCGCAGATTGACGGGATTTTATTGTGCGTTGTTCAGGAGTAGCCGTGAGTCGTATTTCAGCGGGATAAGATAACATGGGTTGCTCTGGCGAAACGCTGGACGAAGCCGGAGCACTCCCGAGTTTTTTTCTTTCTGCTTCTATCAATGCCTTTTCCGCATCCATCTTTTGACGTTCCGCTTCGACCTGCATTCTTTCCGCGTCGAGCTGCCTCCTTTCCGCGACAACCTTTTCTCTTTCCATATCAACCTGCGTCCCTAACGCAGGGGAGGATATATCTACTGGTTTGTCCGTATTTGGTACAACCTCAGCAAAAGAAAGTGCCTGCTCAAAATCAGGTTTAGCCAGCGTAATATCTCCTAGAGAAGGAGCTTGCTGTTGCTTTGCTTTTCGTTTAGCCATTTTATTTTTCCATTTCTACGCTTACGCCAAGCAGTTGTTTGATTTCAAACACCAACCCAGCAAACTCATCCCGCGCAAGATGATCAGGCCACTCTGCCACCGTAAGACCGCGCGCAAGCACTTCAGAATAGGCCACGCGATAACCTAATTTATGCTGAAGTGCAAATAAACCCAATTGTTTTTCAGCCGCATCACCCAATTCATGAGCTGCGCGCGTCTGCTGGCGAAAACGATTCCAAACAATACGCGCATTGACGTTTAAATGTCGGTCTCGCGCCTCTTGAATAATGCCAACCAAATCAGCTGTCGCCCAAATTTCTGCCACACTCGCCCCTAAGGGAATCAAACATAATCGACTCATCGCCATAATCGCACGCGTCACTTCTGCCAAACGGGGTGGACCATCAATCACCACAAAATCATTGAGTTCCACCAACTCGCGGACTTTACTTACCAGCGCACGATGATCCGCCACACTCGCCACCGTCAACTGCCCCAAAAGACCATCCCGTTTACGCAGTGCGCCCCAAGAAGCACTAGTACCTTGCGGCACATCGGCATCAATCAATGCGACGCGCGCAGACCGCGCCAGCGCAGCCGCCAAGTTGGTCGCCAAGGTAGACCGCCCCACCCCGCCTTTTACCTGAATGATACCAATAACAATTCCCACTCATTTCCCCATTGACAAGATAACCGAATACACTTAACTGCCTATCACAACTTACCCCCCTCACCACCTCGCAACATTTCCATCTCTTTTTCTAACACTTGTGCAAAACGACCATAAGTCATCCCCGCAGCATTATGCAATTTAAATTCTGGATTTCCCCTTTTTGCGAGTCTAAGCGAATTTTCCAAACACTTGAACGCACCCGACATATCTTTTGCTCGCACTTTCAACATACCCATTTCATAATGAGCTTCCAGAAAAGCATGATCCAAATATAAGGTTTTACGAAAGGCTTCTGCCGCTTCTGGTAGTTTATCCAGCTCGGCAAGCACCAATCCCATCAAAAAATAGGTCGTTTTATTTACCGTATTAAGCTTCAGACTGCGTTCACACGCTTGCAATGCAAGCTCAAGACTACCTATATTGGCGAGCACTTTGGCTTTCATTTGCCAAAGGTCACTACTTTCCGTACCTTCCAACAAAATTCTATCTACTTGCGCCAGTGCGTCATGCCAATTAGCATCATTGATTAACTGAACCAGCCCCCCCATTTCAGCATCCACCTTGCGTTTATCCACATAAGACTTCAGTGTCTTATCTGCGCTGCGTGGTGGTGAACTTTTAACAGGAACATCTACCAGCTGACTGAGCTTTTCCGAATATATCCCAGGTATCGTTTTCGTATAAGCAGGGAGTAATGCGGTAAAAAAACTCACTTTGCGGAAATATCCCGTGCGGGAATTTTGCACCAACTCAAGATTGGTATGCTGATAGTGTATAGGGTCTGATGCCCCCAAAATCACCACCCCACCATCGACAAGGCAATGTGCGTACTGCGCCATGCTGCGTTGCACCGCTTGCTGATCTAGATAAATGAACACATTGCGACACAAGATGATATCGAGCGCATTTGTTTCGCTCAATATTGAGGGGTAAACATCCACCGTCAAATTGAGGTAGCCAAAACGCACCATACGTTTGAGCTGCGGATGGATTTCATACTCATGCCCCTTGCGGGTAAACCAACGGTCAAGCAAATGGACCGATGTGGAGCGAAAAGACCATTCTGAATAAGAACCACGAACGGCCTTGGCAACGACTTCGCTATTGATATCCGTACCCATGAGATGAATATGCCACTTATCAATATCTGGAAGCAGCTCTCTCAATAGGATCGCAACAGAGTAAATTTCCTGCCCCTGCGAACAGCCCGCACTCCAAATTCGCAAGGATAGATTCCCACTCTCTCGTTTGGCAGCAATCATCTCAGGTAGTAACTGATTGCGCAGCAAATCCATTTGGTCACTGTCACGGAAAAAATAACTTTCGCCAACCGTCACCCCAGCAATCAGATATTCAAGGGGTGGTGTCAAGTCGTGTGACTGTTGTAGTGCGTGTAAATATTGAACGGCATCACGGAATGTGAAGCGTTCACACCCCTTGCGCACCGTGTCACGCAAATTAGAGAGCTGATGATTCTGCAAGACAATACCCGTGCGCTGCACAAGCAATTTGCAAAATGCTTCCTCACAACTTGCATCCAAACCCATAACGGTTGGAGATGGATGCAAAGGAGGAGCGATGAAAAATGGGTCAACGGGCATACTTAATGTTCGCGTGTCGTCCCGATTGGATAAAGTTCGGATTGAGTGAGCCATGCCGCATCCAGCATCAGCACCAATCCCAAGTCAGTATGTGCAGATGCACAAAACGCCGTACCATATCGACTAAATTCATCAGTGAGCTGTTGATCTTGATCCTGCAAAGTTCGGATACCAACGATGTCCTGCACTATCATACCCATGCGTTGTCGTTCATACAAACAAACTATGATAGGCGTATCTAAAGTATAGGGAGAGGTGGGTAAACCCAAGCGCATCGCCAAATCAATCACGGGCAAACTGCTCCCCGCAAAATTCATAAGCCCCACGACATAATCCGCGCTACTCGGCATTGGCTGTATAGCAACGAGCGAAATGGTGCGTTCGATATGACTCAAACCCAAACCAGTTAGCACGCCCCCCACACGACAAATCAAAATTTCTTCGGCAAATTGAAAACCTTGTACCGTCGAACTAGCGACCACATCAACGCCCATGAGATGACTCCTTCGCATGACAATCCATCACACCCTTACGCTTTATATCTTCTAACACATCTTGGCTTCGATCCCTCTGATGAGGATCAGGTAATCGTAGATCGTCTGGACGCTCACGTAAAAGCGCGATGAACTTCCCCATCAATTGGGGATCCCATAGTCCATCAGCCGCTTCCCGTTCCATCACTTCGATCACTTTTTCAACCGAGAATGCGGGCTTATGAGGACGTTCAGTGGACAGGGCATCAAAAACATCAATAATCTGAAAGACTCGTGCTACAAAAGGAATTTCTTCGCCTTTTAATCCATCAGGATAGCCCGTCCCATTCCATTTCTCATGATGACAGCGGACAATATCAGCCGTGCGCTGCATGCTACGCAAAGGACTGCACAACACCTCGCCGATCAACGTGTGCTGCTTCATAATTTGCCACTCTGCTGGATCCAACTTCCCTTTTTTGAAAAGTATAGCCTCGGGAATACCGAGCTTACCAATGTCATGCAACACACCACCATGACGTATCGCATCCAGATCTTCTTCCCCTAACTCCAAAGCCTTACCAAACACCCCCCCCGCGTGAACTAAACGATCACAATGGTTTCCTGCATTCTCATCTCGCGCTTCGATAAACCGCGCCATTGACAGCAACGCTGTTTCAGCATCGGCTACGCGATCAGTCAGTCGCTTACGTTGAATCTCCGTCTTAACCCTAGTCGTCAATTCGACGCTATTAAATGGCTTGGTGATATAACCATCCGCACCCGCCCCCATGCCTTTAGCCACATCACTAGGCGACCCCATCGAGGTCAACATAATCACGGGTAATAGCGTCAAGCCAAGATCCTGACGAATAAGTCGACAGGTTTCGAAACCATCTATACCAGGCATCATGACATCAAGCAAAACGACATCCACATCTGTTTTACGTAAAATTTCGAGTGCCTGAGCACCATCACATGCCTCGATAAGTTGAAATTCGGAAGGTTTGAGAACATATCCCAATAACTTACGATTTGTCACCATGTCATCGACAACAAGGACGACGGGCAATGCTGAACTCGTTGCTTTCTCTCTGCTTGTATCTAGTGCCATTTTCAACTTTCACTTCACCTGATAATTAACCGCAGGGATTCTATGCTAATTCACCCTCAAAATGAACCAAAATTTGTCGGGAAGATCCTTCATTTTAATGCCGCCACCCCTTGACAGAGCTACAGAAAGCCGCATTGAAATATTTTTCAGTTAATCCCTACAATTCTTTGCAATATCACTCTGCAAGCAAAAATTGAACAACAAAAGATTAGATATTTGTAATCATATAGTTAAAAGACACCATTTCAAAACCCATTTCAAATCTATCGCACAAAGTCATCAGCGAGATCAAACGCAGCGGGCAAGCCGTTATTTACTGGATAAATATCAAAGATATTGAGTTACTGGTTAACAGTCGTTAGCGAGGAGAAAACAAGAGATCCGTAATTTGAATAAATTGAAAATCCCAGCGCATATCCACTAGCTAACGGCTAAAGGCTTACGTGAGAACAGCAGAATTTAACGAGGCGCGTCGTGAAGGGCAGCTAGACTTATCAAGTCAACGGCTTGCGCTTCACATTGTTGCCTCACTTGCGAATTGAGCACTCTGAGCCAAGGGTTGGGGATAGCGGCGATACCGTAATGCGCGCCTGCTAACATGCCTGCGATAGCACCTGTGGTGTCGGCATCGCCACCACGATTGACCACGTCAATGAGGCAGGATCGAAAATCATCCGTGTCGAAAAAACTTTGGAAAACAGCTTGTATCGTATCGACGATGTAGCCGCTGGGGTTTTGAATTTGTCGGGTGGCGCGAAATTTATATTCTGGATAGCGCGCAACCAGCGGGTGCGCATGTTGGTGTAGCAGATAATTTTTATCAGCACCGCGCAGCGCATCGTGCAGCATAAAAATCAATGTTTCACACGCAGCATCAGACAGCGCGCAATGGTGAGTCGTATGAGCTTGGGCGCGACTGGCGGCGCGGATCGCCGCTTCGCTTTGTCCAAAAGTGGCAAGCGCAACAGGCAATAAGCGCATCGCTGCACCATTGCCTGCGTCGTGATCGGAATAAGGGGCTTCGGGATTACCTGTTTTACGAAAATACAGTAAGTTGCGACGCACAGTATTACCGATGTCCACAGGTTTGGCGCGCATCCAGTCGTCAAAGGCAATGGCAATCGCGACAGCATCCACTTTGCCTTGCGACAATATCGCATTGCCGAGCGCAAGTGCCATCGTCGTATCATCCGTCACCGCGCCAGCGGGGAGATGCAACCAGCCGCCTCCGCACAGGGTGTCGTGTACACCATATTGCGCAACGATTTCACGGGGAATCATAAACTCCACCGTCGAACCCAATGCATCGCCAAGCGCAAGTCCGAGATAGGCAGCTGTGGCACGCTGGAGGCTATTCATGAGAAATAATCACTCTTCTGGGCCGAAGCATTTCAAGTAATCCGCGCAATATTCACACGACGGAGCACGACAAGCATTGATGCCTTCGCGTTCGCACAACTGCTTGTAGAGGAATTTCTTCCACTTCATATCGTGCACATTTTTTGCCGCCAGCACGGGGAAATTTTGGGTCATCAAGCGACTGAGCGGTTCGCGTGACCATAAGCCAAGATCTTGCCACAGATGATCGTTTGCCATACATGCGGCAGTGACGATGTGCGCCATCCATTGCTCAGAAATATCTTGCCCTGCACGGTGATCCAGCAATAAAGCCAATACGTCATCGCGTTCTAAGGCACGCGGATCAGCAACCTGCTCGGTGTAGCACAATGTGAGTTCAGCATCGGGAAAATGCCGAGCTAATAATGCGCTGAAATCGGGTTGAGCCAGCCCAAGGCCAGACGACAACGCACCGCCGCCGTCCAGTTGACTGGCAATCATTTGTGCAAACAGTTCATCATTCGGCAGCCCGACGGTATGCGCCATTAACACTGCATACACGCTAGGCGGCTGAGTGAGAAAGGTTTGAGTTGGCATCATATCGGGCTGCATGATGATTATTTGCTGGGGTATTCGATCAACAAATCTTCGTCGCGCAATACCATCTGGCAAGCCAAACGCCATTCAGTGGTGATAACATCATTCACCTTCATGGCTTCAATTTGTGCAGCGGTGATTTTGCCAGAGTCCTTGAGAACACTGATTTCACGATCCGTTAATGGACCCGCCATCGGGCCTTTATTGGACAAGTTGGTTACCTTGACCAAACAAGTCGAACATTCGCCATTTTCACAACCGAAATCGATGGGAATGTGATTTTCTTTGGCAAGTGACAGCACGGTTTTTTTATGACTACCTGCGACGGCATATACCGTTTTGTCTTTGTGCAGTGGGCTAGAAAAAGTAATATTTGGCATTGCATTTGCTCCTTTGGGTTGGGTTGAAAAATAGTTGTTAGTCGATAGTCGTTAGTCTCTAGTTGTTGGTCGCTAACAGCTCATCACTAACGACTAGCGGCTAGCGACTAAACTTACGCCTTCACCGTAATGTCCCCGCCCAGCACTTGGGCTTGGCAGGCGAGTCGGTGATTGCGTCCTGCCATATTCTCTTGCAGGACTTTATCTTCTAGCACAGAGCGTTCGCTCATATTCTCCATGCCAGAGACGATGCGCATCATACAAGTGCCGCATTCACCTTCGCGACAACCATAAGTGATGCTGGCACCGACTTTTTCAGAGATTTCGATCAAGCGAGTCCCTGCGGGAACCGTGACGGTGACACCGAGTTTTTCAAACGTAACATTGGCTTTAGGCATGGTATTTATTCCTGTGCAAGTAATTCGGATAAAGAAATGACGCGGCGTTCGACCGTGCCCGTGAGATGTTCCGCAAGCTGTTTGCCCAAGTCGCGGCATTTTTCGAGTTCACCTTCAGTGGGAATCAGTCGCGCCCGCACGCCCTTGAGCGGGACACGCAACTTGAGTCCACGCAGTCGATCTTCAATCATATTGATGGCTTCTCCGCTCCAGCCATAAGAACCAAAAGCCGCGCCCAACTTGTCGCTGACCTTGATGACGGCTAACGACGACAGCAAATCCCACACGGGTTTCACTGCATCCCCATTGATGGTGGGCGAACCAAAGGCGATGCCGTCGGCTTCTTCGATTAAATCCACAAAGGGCAAATCTCCCATTGCTTGCAAGTCATACAAGGACACGCGTATTCCTGTCACTGTTTCCGCACCTTCCGCCACGGCATGTGCCATCTGAGCCGTATTGCCGTAAGACGAGATGTAGAACACCAGCAGCGATTTATGGTTGCTACCGATTTCGTTATGCAGCAGGGGTGAAGCAAGTTGGCGATAACGCTGCATATAACTTTTAGGCGCGTCGCGCAAAATCGGTCCATGCGCAGGTGCAATCACCGTCAGCGGCAAAGGTTCGAGCAACGCCAACGCGTCCAAAACATATTCGCGAAAGGGGCGCATGATATGCTGGTAGTAATACTCAAACGAAAATCTGAAGTCGCCGACTTTGTCATTAAACAGCCGAGTATCACAAAAATGGCAACCAAACACATCGCCACTAAACAACACACCCAGCTCTTCGACCAACGTGCATTGTGTGTCGGGCCAATGCAAAAAAGGTGTGCTGAAAAAAAGCAAGGTGCGCCCACCCAAAGCTACGCTATCGCCCGTTTCCACCACGACGTAATCCAGCTCAGTATTTTTCACCAAGGCTTTCAACATCAATTGCGCCTTAGCGGAAATATAAAGTTTGGCTTGTGGCGCACGGCGCATCAATTCGGGCAATGCGCCGCTGTGGTCTGGCTCCAGATGATTCAGCACGATGGTGCTGATTTCGTCATAGCGTGCTACCTGCTCCAGTCGCCTGAAAAACTCGTCCGCGTGCGAGGCTTTTACGGTGTCGATAATCGCCACGCCCGTCGTGCCACGCACACAATAGGCGTTATAAGTCGTACCATTTGCCGTTTTGAGAATGATGTCAAACTCGCGCAAGCTGGGGTCGAGCGCGCCGATCCAATGCGTATTGGGCGCGATTTCAACCGCATCGGGTACGGGTCTCATCTTGTTTCTTCAGGTGCGGGACAAGGTTGAGAACGATGACAGATGGGACACGCTTCGGTTTCTGCCACTGGTGCATCTGCCAACCCTATCCAAGCACGCACAGCCTCGGCATTGAACCCAACACTGCGTTTTCCCGACACTTCCATCAAAGGTCGGCGAATAAGTAAAGGCTCGTCGATCATCATCGTCAACGCAGCTTCTGCCGTCACGGCATCAGGATCGACTTCGCCTGATTTGATGCGAGGCGCACTGGGGTTAAACCACTGGGCGACAGGCGTTTCGCCAAAAAAGGAAAGTAAGCTAGGTGCATCCCATGGCTCTATCAGCAAGTTTTTTGCCTGTACGGTATGTCCAGATGCAGTCAGCCATGCCTTTTGCTTGGTGTTATTACCACAGCCTGGCTTTTCGTAAAAAATAACCGTTGCCATGATTTCTCCTTAAGCAGTCTGGGCAGGAATACCTGTTAGCGAACCTGGTGGATTCATGGGGACGCCATCTTCGTTCAAAATCGCCCCTTCAATCGGGCAAATCGCGGCGCATTGCGGCACTTCAAAATCCCCTGCACATTCCGTGCATTTATCGGGATCAATCAAAAAATGCGGCTTCGCCTCATAAATTGCTTTACTGGGACACAAGGGTTCACATGCCCAACAGTTGGTACAGGATTCGATAATTTCCAGAGACATGATGTTTCCTCGTTAAACACGCATCCAACTTCGGATATACACAGATACAACATGAAAAAATCAGAGATCACTATAAAAGCCCGTCATTCCCGCGAAGGCAGGAATCCAGTTTTTTGATTTAATTAGGCTTCCGCCTTCGCGGAGATGCCTAATAAATCAGTGTCTCCTTAAGCGACCTTCTGTTGCACCGCTTGTTTTTCAGCCAATTTTCCCGCCGCGCGCATCTCTTCATAAACCTTGAGTACCGCATCTTCGATCGGCTCCATCGCATGTTCACCATTGGGCTGAATACCAGCGGCTTCCAGCGGCCCCCAAGGTTCATATCCAACCTTGCTGCATAGCACCACTTCGCAACCTGCCAACACACGCAAGGTCGTATCGAGCGCGCTTTCACCATCGCCACAGGTGTCGCCGCCTTCACAATAAGGTTTCGTCTTACGGTGACCGATAAAGCGCATACCCTCAGACGAGGCTTCGTAAATCAAAAACTCACTGGCATGACCAAAATGTTCGTTGATGACACCATTCCCCTTGGTCGCAACCGCCATCAGCACAGGGCGCGTCACGGCTTTGGGTTTAAGCCCTTGGATACTGACCAGTTGCACCTTAGTTTCTTTAGCAAGACGTTTGCTTTCCAGCTCTTCGTTGATCGCCGCATGTACTTCGGCACGCATTTTCATCGCTTCGGGATAGTTAATCTCCATCTGTTCAACCTTGTCCATGGTGAACTCAGAGCCACGATCCTCGCCGAGCAAACCAACTGCATCCGCACGACATTGACGACAATGGCGCATCATATTCATGTCGCCCTCGCAGGCATCCTGCAAGGCTTGCAGCTCTTCGTTGGTCGGCCCCCGCTGACCTGTCAAACCATAGTAAGTGCCATGTTCCGCTTCAGAAATCAGTGGCATCACATTGTGCAGGAACGCGCCCTTGGCTTTGACGATTTTGGACACTTCTTCCAGATGTTTATCGTTTACGCCAGGAATCAAGACCGAGTTCACCTTAACCAAAATACCTTTGGCGACCAGCATCTCCAAGCCCTTTTGTTGCTGGGCAATCAGAATTTCAGCCGCCTCGCGTCCCTTGATGCGCTTGTTTTTCCAGAAAATCCACGGATAGATTTGCGCCCCTACGTCGGGATCGACGCAGTTAATGGTGATGGTGACGTGGTCGATGTTGTATTTCGCCAACTCCTCCACGTTGTCGGGCAGCGACAAACCGTTGGTTGAGACGCACAGCTTGATGTCGGGTGCTTGCTCGGACAACATGCGGAACGTTTCAAAAGTACGCTCAGGATTCGCTAAGGGATCGCCAGGTCCTGCAATACCCAGCACCGTCATTTGCGGAATGGTCGCAGCAACTGCGAGCACTTTTTTCACTGCTTGAACAGGATGATGCAATTCCGATACTACGCCTGGACGTGATTCATTGGCGCAGTCATACTTGCGGTTGCAGTAGTTGCACTGGATATTGCACGCGGGTGCGACGGCGACGTGCATACGCGCAAAGTAGTGATGCGCCTCTTCCGAATAGCAAGGATGATTGAACACCTTCTCGCGAATATGCTCTGGCAAGTGATTCATCTGATCGTCGGTCGAGCCGCACGATCCAGCGGAGCAACCGCCAGAATTAGAAGTTCCGTGCAGCGGTTCGTTTGCCCCCTCGCCCGCTTGCGGGAGAGGGTTGGGGAGAGGGAAGCTTGCTGTGTTGTTTATGACAGGTAGTTGCACGTGATGTCCTCCGACTAGGGTTTGCTAATACATCAGCAAACACCGTGCCGAGTATAGTTAACAATATAACAATATGATTTTAATATAACTATTAAATAATCAATGCTCAACTGTCACAAATGAAACATGACATGCAGTATGGCTTGTGGCAAAGACGACAAAATTGACGCGCACGGGTGCATGCAATAGGTGATTTAAGTTAACTCAGGCGTTCATCTCGTACAGAAATTTGAAATTCAGCCCATTTGTGCCATGATACGATCACAATAGCGTAGAAAGACTCAACAAAAATGATGCTAATGATCAAACAATCCCTTGTATTTATGTGCTTTGCCGTACTGATAGGCTGCCAGAAACCCCCCACCCTCAGCGCAGAATCCGCGCAAAAAATTACGGTTGCTTACACCTATCAACCTCAAAGCACCTTGGTGCATATCGCGATGAAAAACGGCTATTTTGCAGAGGAAGGGTTGGATGCTCAGCCTCTCATGCATACTTATGGCAAAGCTGCGCTCCAATCGGTTTTGGATAATCAAGCTGATTTTGCAACGGTTGCAGAAACGCCTGTCATGTTCAGCGTGCTCAAGGGCGAGAAGATTTTTGTGTTGGCTAATATTGAAGCCAGCACGATGAACAATGCAGTGGTGGCAAGGAAGGATGCGGGTATCCATACCTCACTTGACCTAAAAGGTAAGCGTATTGGCTTTACACTTGGCACGACTTCTGACTTTTTTCTGGACTCACTCCTGACTGCCAATGGCATCACACGCAAGGAGATTCAGCCTATTCCGTTGAAACCTGAGGAGATGCAAGCTGCAATCTTGTCAAAGCGGGTCGATGCCGTTTCCACATGGAATTATCCACTCACCTTAATTAAGCAACAGCTTCAAGCAAACGCAACGGTTATCTTTGATCAAGAAATCTATACCGAAACGTTCAATATCGCGGCGAAACAAGATTTCGTACACAAAAACCCCGAAACAGTGAGACGCTTTCTACGCGCGTTGATTAAGGCAGAGCAATTCGTGGCAAATAACCCTGAACGAGCGCAAGCCATCATGTCAGCCGAAACGCAAATCGCACATTCACTGATTCATGAAGTGTGGAATGCCTTTAACTACCGTGTTGTACTGGATAAAACACTGCTCATTACCCTTGAAGATGAAGCAAGATGGGCAATCAAAAACAAGTTGGTTGATCAAACCATCATGCCTGACTTTATGAACTTTATTTACGTCGATAGCTTAAAAGCCATCAAGCCTGAAGCCGTTAAAATATCGCACTAACCACCATGCGTATCACCACAAAATTATCCATCATATCAGCGAGTACCGCCGCAGCGTTGATCGTGCTATTACCCATACTCATCTGGTCGGTTGCTGAATTTAAAAGCGCAAAAAGTGACTATGTGCTCAGCAACGAGATCGAGGTAAATTTCTTTGAGCGAGCGTCAGTCAGGGATCAATATTTTTTATACCGAGAAGACAGACTACGAACACAATGGGAAATTAGTAAAAAGATTTCTGATGTCCTGCTAAAACAAGCTGAATCGCAATTTCATCGCCCAGAAGATCTCAGAATACGAGAACAATTGCATAGGAGCATCGAAGAGGTCGGGCTCGCCTTTTTTCGTATCGTCAAAAACACCGAAGTGCTGAAAACAGAATCGGCGAATATGGAGGTGTATAAGGAGCTAGACAAAAGGCTTTACAGCCAACTATTGCTCAAATCCAACGAAGTTCACAATTTGGCAATGTCGCTAAAAGAGGCGGCAGCAGAACGGGTTGAGCGCAGCTATCAACACCTAATCCTCATTGTTGGATTGTTCGCATTTATACTAGCACTTGTCACCATCCTAAGCGCAATGCAGATCCGCAAGCTTATCAGCAGAGGCTTATTCCCCTTGCATGATGGCGCAAGGACGATTGCCAACGGTGATTTGAATTACCGAATTCGAATGAGCAGTGAGGATGAGTTTTCCGAGCTTGCTCAGTCAATCAATACCATGACCGACGAGCTTCAAACATTTACCCAGCAACTCAAAGCAGAAATCAGCGAACACAAACAGGCGGAAAGTACGCTTTGGGAATTGACCAATTTACTGCAAAGCATTATGGAAAACTTGCCCGCCAGCATATTTTGGAAGGATAGAGAGTCGCGCTATCTGGGTTGCAACACACGCTTTGCACTTGATGCGGGGCGAAGCACGCCAGAAGAGTTAATTGGCAAGACAGATTTTGAAATGACATGGAAGGATCAAGCGGAACTCTACCGTGCCGACGATCACGCCACGATGGCATCAGGGATTCCCAAGCTGGCTTTTGAAGAGCCTCAGACCACACCTGACGGCGACATGATCTGGTTGCGCACCTCTAAGGTGCCGCTACGGGATGCCAACAACCAGATCATAGGCGTTCTGGGTTTCTATCAAGATATTACGGCTTACAAACTGGCAGAAAACGCCTTACGGGATAGTGAAATTCGTTATCGTTCCCTTGTTGAAAATTCGCCTTTATGTATCCACGAGCTTGACCTAGCGGGTAGGCTTACTTCCATGAATCCTGCTGGTCTACGCATGATGGGGGTGGCAACTGAGAGTGACATACGCGGCATGCTGTATATGGATGCAGTATGTGAGGATAATAAAGCGCATATCGGTGCATTACTAGATCAGGCGTACAAAGGTGAGTCAAGCCGTTTTGAATTCAAAGCGAGTGGCGTATGCGCTCAAGTATTCCAATCCTGTTTTGTACCTGTCAAAGATAATTCAGGTGAAGTCGTCAAGATTATGGGGATTACAGAAGACATCACGAAACGCAAACTCATTGAAGACAAAGTCAACGAATTGAATCGTGACTTTGTGGCATTTTTGGACAACACCAGCGACTTTATTTACTTCAAAGATAGCAATAGTCGTATTCGTTTTTGTAGTCAGATTATGGCGAATATCACGGGGCATACCAGCTGGCGGGATATGATAGGCAAGCATGATCTAGAGATCTTTCCCGAAGATGTCGCAAAAATTTACGATGAAGAAGAGTTGCCTATTTTCCAAGAAGGCAAGCCCTTGTTGAACAAAACCAATCCATACTATGATGCCACAGGCAAATTAGGCTGGCTCAATACCAGCAAGTGGCCATTGTTGGACGCAGAGGGCAAAGTAGTTGGCTTGTTTGGCATCAGTCGTGACATTACGGAGCAAAAAACACTAGAAGATCAAGTCCACCAATTAGCATTCTACGATCCGCTCACCAAGCTGGCGAATCGTCGTTTATTCAATGACCGTCTCGGCCAAACCATGTCATCTAGCAAACGCAAAGGATATTACAGCGCAGTGTTGTTTCTGGATCTGGACAACTTTAAACCCTTAAACGATATACATGGTCATGCAGTGGGTGATTTGCTTTTAATAGAAGTGGCTGATCGACTCAGAAATTGTGTACGTGAAATAGATACCGTGGGGCGTTTTGGCGGGGATGAGTTTGTGGTGTTGATAACTGAACTTGCTTTTGATCATGCGGAATCAACTTCCCAAGCACATCTCATTGCGGAAAAAGTTCGCATCACATTATCAACCCCCTATGTGCTGACTGACCATCACAACGACAAACCTGATGCCACCATTGTTCACCACTGCACGGCGAGTATAGGCGTGGTGGTATTTATCAATCACCTGTGGAGTCAAGATGAGATACTCTCCCGCGCGGATTCGGCAATGTATCTTGCCAAGAAATTTGGGCGCAATATGATCCATTTTGACGACAAAGCCACCGCAATCACTGCATCTCGGCAAGATCGCGAACAGGTTTCAGCAACTGAAGGACTATCTCCATGACAAGCACCCAAGCGAAGTTTAGTCACGACCTTGCCACGAATTTATCCTCTGCACATTGAAACGTGCAATCCAAATATCTGCATCGCAGCCCTTTTACTTTCCCAGCTCAACTGCACATATCGCACCCCAACACATGAACGCAGTGTTCTGCCTGATTTGACCAACTCAAGGCCGCATTGAGTGATCAATTTCATGAAACAAGTCGATTTTTATAAGCTAATTTTACCGTGACACCAATTTCACACGAACTCGTTTTCCTACATAATTTAGTCTGGCTCGCTCTCATCAGCACGATGAGGGGGATTCAATTACAACAATTAAAAGGGATATTGAATGAACAAATACAAAATTATATTTTCTGTCAGTAGCTTGCTGCTAAGCTGCGGCATCTATGCGGCTGACTTGGATGGCGAATGGCGGGGTAACGGCACGCTTTCATTCTCCAAGTCTAGTGGCAATACCAATAGCAGTGTCTTTTCTGCCAGTGTCGATGAAACTCGGGCTACCGAAGCTGATAAATGGTCGTTATATGGCTCTTCCATGTATGGCAGCAGCCAAGGCGTAAAAAATAACGACAAAATTCGTGGTGGTGCACGTTACGACTTCAACTTAAACCCCAAGACCTTTGCCTTCGGCTTGGGTGAATTGGAGCGCGATTCAATTGCCAACCTTTCTCTACGCTCCACAGTGGGTACAGGTGCGGGTTATCACGTCATACAAAACACTGATACGTCCTTTGATATCATGGCAGGTTTCACCTTTTCCAAATCAAGTTTCCTACAAGGAACGAGCAAGAGCGGTGCGGAATTGTTAATGGGTGAAGAGTCCTCGCACAAACTGAGCGAGTCCACCCGCTTCAAGCAAAAATTCAACATTTACCCAAGCTTGAAATACAGTGGACAATTTCGCAGCGTATTCGATGCAAGCTTGGTCGTGGACATTACCAGCACCATAGGATTGAGCGTAGGCGTACAACATAAATACAATACCGATATACAGCCAACGGCAAAACGAAGTGATACTTTCTTGCTGACAGGTCTTAATTTCAAGTTTTAAGAGATCACATATTCAAGGTCTAAGTGCTGCAACATGGTGTTAAGGGCTGTAGTAAGTATTCAAATTGCTACAGCCCTACCCTCTTGCTTACATCAACGCCACGCTTTTCACTTGTGCGAAGACTTCCATGCCTGCTACCAATTGCAGATGGTCACGAGAACGGCGCGTGATGCGTGACAGTAAAATATGGCAATCGCCCAGGCTGAGTTTGACCATGACTTTGTCCACCCCTTCGTCTCGCAACTCCGTGATGCGGGCGATCAAAATATTGGTGATGCTGGAACCTTGCGGCGCGTGGATGGCGATGCTGACATCTCGTGCCAGCACGCGGGCGCGCACGGGCATACCCAACGCTTGATCGACTTTCCCCACCCACAGCGTGCCGCCTGAAAAATCCAGTCGCGTCAAGTGATAGGGTTCATCGTGTTGCGCCACCCGCGCTTCAATCACCGTGCCCGCATCATCAAACGCCGCGAGCGGCAAATCCAGCCGCGCCAGCGTTTCATGCAACGCGCCACTGGCAATCACCCGCCCTTGTTGCAACAACACCAGATGATCCGCCAATCGCGTCACCTCCTCCATGGCATGGCTGACATACAACACAGGGATGGCCAACTCGCGGTGCAAGCCTTCCAGATAGGGCAAAATTTCTTGTTTACTCGCGGAATCCAGCGCGGATAGCGGTTCATCCATCAGCAAAATGCGCGGGCTGGTGAGTAGCGCGCGCCCGATGGCGACGCGTTGGCGTTCTCCGCCCGATAGTTGGGCAGGATCACCGCGTGCGATGAGATGTTCCAACCCTAACCATGACACCACTTGATCCAAGGGTACTTTACGTTCGGCAGGCTTAATCCGCTTGTAGCCATATTCCAGATTAGCACGCACGGATAAATGCGGAAACAAACTGGCTTCTTGGAACACATAACCTAAAGGGCGTTGGTGAGTGGGTAAAAAAGTTTGATCGTCTTGCCAGATTTCCCCGTTGACTTGCAACGAGCCTTTTGCCCGTTCTAAGCCTGCGATACAACGCAACAAGGTCGTTTTGCCCGAACCTGATACGCCAAATAAAGCCGTCACACCCACTGCGGGGGCTTGGAATTCGGCATCCAAGCTGAAGTTAGGATGGGAGAGGGTGAAGTGAGCGTGGATCATGTTTTTGCTTTCCCACCCAACAAATACAACCCCAACAGCACCAAAAACGAAAACGCCACCATGCCGCCTGCGAGGACATGTGCCGCGCCGTATTCCATCGCTTCGACATGGCTATAGATAGCGACCGACAGTACGCGAGTTTCGCCAGGGATGCTGCCGCCTAGCATCAATACCACGCCGAATTCACCGACAGTATGCGCAAAGGCAAGAATCATGGCGGTGAGAAAACCAGGTCTCGCCAAGGGTAGCGCGACGCTAAAAAACCGATCCCACACTCCCGCACGCAAGGTTGCCGCCACTTCCAACGGTCGTTTGCCGATAGCTTCAAAAGCGTTTTGAATCGGCTGTACCGCGAATGGCAGGGAAAACAACACTGAGCCGATGACCAACCCTGCGAAAGTGAAGGGGAGTCTGCCCAGATTGAGTGCCTGAGTCAGTTCACCTACCGCCCCACGCGGTCCCATCAACAACAGCAGATAAAAGCCTAATACCGTGGGCGGCAAGACCAGCGGCAATGCCACCACCGCCGACACGATGCCTTTATACCAATGACGGTTATGCGCCAGCCACCACGCCAGCGGCGTGGCGACACCGAGCAAGATCAGGGTGGTGACGCTCGCTAGCTTAAGCGTCAGCCAGACCGATTGCAGATCAACGGGTTCTATGCTGGGCATGATAATTTAGGGTAGCTCGTATCCGAAACTGCGTATGATGGTCTTTGCCTTATCACTCTTCAAAAAAATCAGGAAAGCTTGCGCTGCTGCTTTATCTTTCGCGGCAGACAATTGCACGGCACTTTGTTTGATGGGATTGTAAAGGTGTGCGGGGACGATCCACCATGACCCATTAGTCACTTTACCGTTTTGAGTGATCTGTGACAGCGCGATAAAAGCTAAGTCGGCATTGCCCGTGGCGGCAAATTGATAGGTCTGCGTGATATTTTCGCCCATCACCAATTTGCTTTGTACTGCGCCCCACAGTCCCAATTCTTCCAATGCCTCTTTTGCCGCCGTGCCGTAGCTTGCCAACTTAGGGTCACCTATCGCCAGTTTGTTGTAATCACCTTTGCGCAACACATGCCCTTTGTCATCCACATAGCCAGACTGCGCACTCCATAGCACCAGTTTACCCAAGGCATAGATAAAACGCGAACCGTCAACCGCCAAACCTTCTTTTTCTAAACGCAGCGGCACTTTGTCATCGGCAGCAACCAGCACGTCAAACGGTGCACCATTCTGAATCTGCGAATAAAACTTACCCGTAGAACCCAAGCTGACTTTGACCGTATGCCCGCTTGCTTGCTGAAACAGCTTGGCAATTTGCCCCATCGGTTCAGCAAAATTCGCCGCCACCGCTGCATTGACTTCGCCAGCATAAACGGTGTTGACCATCATCCCGCACAGCAACGCCCCCAATAATACGCGTGATTGACTCAGTTTCATTTTCGACTCCTTTATGCCGTCACGGCGAGAATAATGTGCGAAGCCTTAATCAACGCGCAGGCTTTCACCCCCTCTTTAAGACCCAAAGTTTTGATACTGTCATTGGTGACAATGGCCGCCACGCTCTTGCCACCCGCTAATTCGATGACCACTTCACCATTGACCGCACCTTCCTGACAACGCACCACCGTACCATGCAGCTCGTTACGGGCACTGGTTTTAAATCCTTCTGAAGTCGTGACGATCACCCACGGGGCTTTCACCATCGCATAGGTCTCAGATCCAATTTTCAGCCCCAGATGCTCCACACTTTCGTTGGTAATCACCGCCGCCAAGGTATCTCCCCCACCGATGTCCAGCACCACTTCGGCGTTGATTGCGCCTGTTTTGATACTTTTAATGTTGCCCAAAAACTGATTGCGTGCACTTGTTTTCATATCGAATCTCCTCATTAAATGATAATACTCATCAAAATCATCCATCACCTGCGCCAGCTTTTTGAGCACTTGCTCTCGCTCCTGCTCCAACCGCCGATACGCACCCGCCACTCGCCGCCCATAGGTCGTGAGCGTCGTCCCGCCGCCCTTCTGCCCACCCGTTTTACGTTCCACTAACGGTTGTTCAGAAAGATTATTGATGCTCTCCACCGCCTCCCACGCCGCTTTGTAACTCATGCCCATCGCGCTAGCGGCCGCCGAAATAGACCCCGTCACATCAATTCGCTCTAATAACTCCAGATGATCCCAACGCCGTCCTTTGGCAATTTTCAACTTGGAAATCACCGCCGATGCGGGACGTTGTGCGACTGCTTGCTCTGCAATTGATTGCTCCATCATGTTCTCCACGTTATCACCTTGTACTGCCTAACGATAAGCAAAAACGATGCCACAAGTCGGAATCGCCATTGCTACTCATGCCACTATTGGCTTTCTGCCTACCAAATTGATTTCCCAATCCGCCTTCACACCCTATTTTTGTTGTATTTTAAACAATTTAGCCTTTCGTTATGTATTAAATACCACAACGATACCCCTCACTGAACAGCATTCGCCTGAAATTGATCTTCCCTATCAATGGAAAATCAAACCTCTATTTCTTTATAGTGCAAGCTTAAACTGGGTATTTCAGTGCTCTATATCATGCCAACTCAGCTCCTGTGCTTGCCTTGGCACGTCCTTTGCGAATAGCTACATGCGTTATGTACTAATTTACATAACGCAATTTCACCACACAGGAGCTTAAAATGTCTAAACGTAATTTACTGAACCCACTACTCGCACTTTCCCTAACCCTTCCCGTTGTCGCACTGGCAGACACTGGCAATGTGACGCTGTATGGCGCAGCCAATGTTTCATATGACTTCATCAATACAGGCACCAGCACTGCGGGTGTACAGGGAACGAGCATCCGCAAGGTTTCGAGCAATGCCTCTCGCCTCGGATTCAAAGGCTCTGAAGATCTCGGTGATGGCTGGTCGGGCAATTGGCAAATTGAATCAATGATCGCGCTGGACAACGCAGGCGGCACTTTCGCCACGCGCAACACGTATGCCGAGCTGAGCAACAAACAATATGGTGCTTTATTGCTGGGACGATTTGACACGCCTTACAAGCTGTCCACGCGCAAGTTAGACCCCTTTGGTGACAGCATTGGCGACAATCGTTCACTATTTGGTAGCGTGACTGGAAGCTCGGCTAGCGTCGCATTTGATGGCAGACAACCCGATGTCATTTTCTATAAATCACCAACTATGGAAGGATTTAGTGCCGCCATCGCTCAAGTCAACCTAAACGAAGCCGCCACCACAACCGCAGCCGCAAAATCCAGCGCGACTTCATTGGCTGCCATGTACGACTCAGGCACGCTACATGGCTCAATCGCCTACGAAACACACAAACTAGACACCGTGCGTATCGGCGGAAAGGAAAATGCGTTGCGTGTTGGTCTGGGTTACAACTTCGATGATTTTGTCATCGGGATGGCTTTTGAAAAAACCAGCGACACGTTGAGGCTGTAGAAAAACCCAAATTTCCCCAGAAAATCGCCCCGCGATCTGCCATAATTTCACTACGCGATAAAACAAAGGTGGAGGCGGCATGGCACGGTTCAAACCGATACACAAAGGCTT